>NZ_JBXASW010000055.1:0-40797 GCF_058809745.1 Variovorax sp. MPBD4-3 | reverse complement strand
GGGGTGGGAGAACTCATCGCCGAATTGTCTTTCAGGCCGCTTTCCGGGCGCCTGGCGCCGGGGGAAGTCGGGGCGATGGCCGACAAGACAAGTGCCGCCGTGCTGCCTATGCTGTGGTCGCTTACACAACCCAGGAGATAAAGCTCATGACCAAATATGGCACCTTTTTGCGCGCAGCCCTCATTACCGGCGTGGCCAGTGCCGCGCTGGTCGGCTGCGGAATGATGTCGAAGTCGAACGTCGCGAGCTTCAGCGGCGCGATGAATGCGGCCAGCGAAGTCCCGCCCAACATGACGCGCGGCAGCGGCATGGCAGAGGCCTGGCTCGACCGCGACACCAACGTGCTCAAGTACAAGATCACCTACACCGGCCTGAGCGGCCCCGCCACCATGGCGCACTTCCACGGCCCAGCCGCCGCGGGTGCCAATGCCGGCGTGGTGCTGCCCTTTGCCAATCCGGCGAGCCCGATCGAAGGCCAGGCCACGCTCACTCCGGCCCAGGCCGCCGATCTGAGTGCTGGCAAGTGGTACGCCAACGTGCACACCGCTGCCAACCCCGGCGGCGAGATTCGCGGGCAGATGCTGCCGAAGATGTGATTCCGCCAGGGGCAAGACCCCTGGTCAGGTTGGTGTCGCGGAGCTGGGGTCAAATGAACGCATGACGACGACACCACCCAAGAAAAAAACCCGTGGCGCCTCCTTTCAGTCCTCTCAGTCCTCCCAGCCCCTGAACCCTTTTGCTTCGCGCCGCGAAGACATGCGCACCGCCCGCAAGGCGCTGGTGCTGCAGGGTGGGGGCGCACTCGGCGCCTACCAGGCCGGTGTATTCGCCGCGCTCAGCGAGACCGAACTCGAGCCGCACTGGATCGCCGGCGTTTCCATCGGCGCCATCAACGCGGCGCTGATCGCAGGCAATGCCCCGGAAAAGCGTGTCGACCGGCTGCGCGAGTTCTGGCACCTCGTGTCTTCCGGAGCTTCGCAGCGCCTGCCTTCGTGGCTGGGCGACCGGGCGGCTCAGAACCAGTACAGCGCCACCATGGCTTCGCTGGTGGGCATTCCGGGTTTCTTCGAGCCGCGCTACTCGCCAGCCCTGCTGATGGGCGGGGCGGCGCCGCTGCTGAGCTACTACGACACCTCGCCGCTCAAGTCCACGCTGGAGCGCCTCGTCGACTTCGACCGCATCAATGCCTGCGAGGCGCGTTTCAGCGTGGGCGCCGTCAACGTGCGCACCGGCAACTCGGTGTACTTCGACAACACGCGCCAGTCCATCGGGCCCGAGCACATCATGGCCAGCGGCGCATTGCCGCCCGGCTTCGCGCCGGTGAGCATCGACGGCGACGACTACTGGGACGGCGGCATCGTGTCGAACACGCCGCTGCAGTACGTGCTGGACCTGCATCCGCGCACCGAGCCGCTGGTGGTGCTGCAGGTCGACCTGTTCAACGCGCGCGGTGAAATGCCCCGCACCATGGCCGGCGTGCTGGAGCGCCAGAAGGACATCACCTACTCGAGCCGCACCCGCATGAACACGGACGCGCTGGCGGCCAACATGAACCTGCAGCAGGCCATTGCCGACCTCATCACCAAGCTGCCCGCCAGCCTGCGCAACGACCCGAGCGTGCTGGCGGTGCAGTCGCAGCTGACGCACGAGCCGATCGACATCTTCCATCTGATCTACCGCGACAAGCCCTACGAGCTCGAATCGAAAGACTACGAGTTCTCGCGCGCCGCCGTCGAAGAGCACTGGGAGTCCGGCGTGCGCGACATGCGCAGCACGCTCGCGCACCCCGAACTGCTGCGCGCCGACGCCACCGTCAACGGCGTGACCACTTTCGACCTCGGCGAGCATGGCTCTGGGCGCGTGAAGCGGCCCGGTCTCGCACGCTGAACCGCGTATCCGGAGAGTTCAGCCTCGACTAAGAAACCAGCGCCAGACTGGGCCCGTCACTTCAACAGGAGGAAATGTTCGTGAACATTGAAGACGTGCGACGAACGGCATTCGCGATGCCGCTGACGAGCCCCGCCTTTCCGCCCGGACCCTATCGCTTCGTACGGCGTGAATTTCTCATCGTCACCTACCGCACCGACATGGACGCCTTGCGTGCCGTGGTGCCGGAGCCGCTGGAGGTGGTCGAGCCGCTGGTCAAGTACGAATTCATCCGCATGCCCGACTCCACCGGTTTCGGCGACTACACCGAATCGGGCCAGGTCATTCCGGTGCAGCTGCGCACCGCCAAGGGCGTGGAGAAGGGCGCGTACGTGCACGCCATGTACCTCGACGACCATCCGCCCATTGCTGGCGGCCGCGAGCTCTGGGGCTTTCCCAAGAAGCTCGCTTCGCCGGTGCTCGACTACGAGACCGACGTGGTCGTCGGCACGCTCGACTACGGCAAGGTGCGCGTGGCCAAGGCCACCATGGGCTTCAAGCACCGCGCGCTCGACCCGGAGCCCATCCTCGCGGGCATCGCGCAGCCCAACTTCCTGCTCAAGATCATTCCGCATGTGGACGGCACGGCGCGCATCTGCGAGCTGGTGCGCTACCACATGGTCGACGTGACGCTGCACGGTGCCTGGGGCGGCCCCGCCTCGCTCGAACTGCATCCGCATGCGCTGGCGCCGGTGGCCGACCTGCCGGTGTTGAAGGTCGAGTCGGCCGTGCACTACATCGCCGACATGACGCTCGCGCTGGGCACGGTCGAGCATGATTACCTCGCCTGATTTCCGCACTCATCTTCCAACCCAACTCTCTCAAGGAACACGCACCATGCAACTCAAGGACAAGGTCGCCTACATCACCGGCTCGGCCAGCGGCATCGGCAAGGAAATCGCCATCTTGTTCGCCCAGGAAGGCGCGAAGATCATCATTGCCGACCTCAACAAGGAGGCTGCCGACGCTACCGCGGCCGAGCTCAAGGCCTCCGGTGCGCAGGCCATCGGCGTGGCGGTCGACGTGACCAACGAAGACCAGGTGAACGCCTCGGTGGAAGAGGGCGCGAACGCCTTCGGCGGCATCGACATCCTCATCAGCAATGCCGGCATCCAGATCGTGCACCCGGTGGAAGAGTTCAGCTTTGCCGACTGGAAGAAGATGCTGGCCATCCACCTGGACGGCGCGTTCCTCACCACCAAGGCCTGCCTGAAGCACATGTACGCGCAAGGCCGTGGTGGCAGCGTGATCTACATGGGCTCGGTGCACTCGAAGGAAGCTTCGCTGCTGAAGGCGCCTTACGTCACCGCCAAGCACGGCCTCATCGGCCTGGCCAAGACGGTCGCCAAGGAAGGTGCCAAGCACGGTGTGCGCGCCAACGTGATCTGCCCGGGCTTCGTGCGCACGCCGCTGGTCGAGAAGCAGATTCCCGAACAGGCCAAGACGCTGGGCATCAGCGAAGAGGAAGTCGTCAAGAACGTGATGCTCAAGGAAACGGTCGATGGCGAATTCACGACCACGGAAGACGTGGCGCGCGTGGCGCTGCTGTTCGCGGGGTTCCCGACGAATGCGCTGACGGGGCAGTCTCTCGTCGTGAGCCACGGCTGGTTCATGCAGTGAGTTTCTCCCTCCCCCGGCGGGGGAAGGAGCAAGACCAACCAACTACAGCTTCAGCTCCCAGGTCTCGCCCACCAGCGGCGAGCCATAGCCCTCGTGCGGCTCCGACTGCGTGAGCTGGAAGCCGCGCCTGGCGTAGATGCCGCGTGCAGCCGCCAGGCAGCTGTTGGTCCACAGCACCATCTTCTTGTAGCCCTTGAGCCGCGCGAAGGCGATGCACTCGTCGACCAGCTTGCCGCCGAGCCCGAGGCCGCGCGCACCGGGCGTCAGGATCAGCATGCGCAGTTGCGCCACCGTGGCCGACTTGCGCACCACGAAGATCGCGCCCACGCGCTCGCCGTTGAGTTCGGCGATCCAGCAGCGCTCCCATTCGGGTTGGAACTTCAGCAGGAACTCGCTCGCGATGCCGGCCACGAGCGCCTCGAACTTGCTGTTCCAGCCGTATTCGCGCGCGTAGATCTCGCCGTGCTGCTGCACCACCCAGCCGATATCGCCGGGCGCTGGGTCGCGAAGGATGGCTGCCTGGGGCTTGGGCGGCGAAGCATCGGGGTCGAGCAGGGACTGCATCGTGCCCATGGCCTGAACCAATTGCTGGCGCTGCGACGGCTCGAGCGACTCGAGCAGCGCGGCGGCTTCCTCGCGCGACTTCTGTTGCAACGGCGCAAATGCGGCGTGGCCGGCTTCGGTCAGGTGCAGCACGCTCTGGCGCGCATCGCGCGGATGGGGCTCCCGGGTCAGCCAGCCTTCGGATTCGAAGCGGCGCAGGATGCGGCTCATGTAGCCCGCATCGAGCCCGAGGTCGCGCCCGATCTCGCTGGCGACCGCGGTTTCGCGGTGGGCCAGCTCGTACAGCACGCGCACGTCGGTCAGCGACATGGGGCTGCCGAGGTACGGATCGAGTGCGCCGATGCGGCGCGTATAGAAGCGGTTGAACTGCCGGATCGCCTTGACGGCGGCGGGATCGACGGGAGTTGAAGTCGTGGACATGCTTGCCATTGTCATTTGATTGATTGACTTTGGCAACCAATCGAAGTCCTGCCGACGGCATGGTCACAGGATGTTTAGAGCGACAGGGGAGGTGGAAAACCCTAAAATCGAGGGTTGCCCACAACGGCGCGCCCACGGCGCCGACTGCCCCCACCGATGAACGCCCCCGTCGACGTCTCCTTTTTCGCGCGCGCCGCCAAGCCGCTTACCAGCTACCGCAAGTACTGGGCGGCCCGTTTCGGCACGGCCAAGTTTCTGCCGACCTCGCGCAAGGAAATGGAAGCGCTCGGCTGGGACAGCTGCGACATCATCGTGGTCACGGGCGACGCCTATGTCGACCACCCCAGCTTCGGCATGTCGGTGATCGGCCGCATGCTCGAGGCGCAGGGTTTCCGCGTGGGCATCATCGCGCAGCCCGACTGGCAGAGCGCCGAGCCCTTCAAGGTGCTGGGCAAGCCGAACCTGTTCTTCGGCGTGACCGCCGGCAACATGGATTCGATGATCAACCGCTACACGGCCGATCGCAAGATCCGCAGCGACGACGCCTACACCCCCGGCGACGTCGGCGGCTCGCGCCCCGACCGCGCGGCCATCGTGTATTCGCAGCGCTGCAAGGAAGCCTGGAACGACGTGCCGATCATCCTCGGCGGCATCGAAGGCAGCCTGCGCCGCATTGCCCACTACGACTACTGGTCGGACAAGGTGCGCCGCTCCATCGTGGTCGACGCCAAGTGCGAC
Source organism: Variovorax sp. MPBD4-3 (assembly GCF_058809745.1). Taxonomy (NCBI): domain Bacteria; kingdom Pseudomonadati; phylum Pseudomonadota; class Betaproteobacteria; order Burkholderiales; family Comamonadaceae; genus Variovorax; species Variovorax sp. MPBD4-3. The sequence continues at coordinate 35,529 of NZ_JBXASW010000055.1, read as the reverse complement.
CTGCTGCTGTACGGCAACGCCGAGCGCGCCATCGTCGAGATCGCGCACCGCCTGGCCGCCAAGGAGCCGGTGCAGCAGATCACCGACGTGCGCGGCACCGCCTTCGTGCGGCGCGAAACCCCCGACGGCTGGTTCGAGATCAACTCCACCAGCGTGGATGAACCAGGCCGCGTCGAGGCGCACGTCAATCCGTATCTGATGGTGTCCGACCAGGCCAAGGCCAACGGCGCCACCTGCGCCAAGGAAGACGAGGCGCAGGCCGTCGCCAAGGCCGCGGAAGCCGCCGGCCCGGCAGGCGCCTCGGTGGTCAACCCCGCCATCAAGCCGCTGAACTTCGTGCCGAACCCCGCGCTGCAGCCGCGCGGCAAGATCAGCGTGCCGCCGCGCGACCGTTCCGTGATCCGCCTGCCGGCTTACGAGCAGGTGCGCAGCGACCCGGTGCTCTACGCGCACGCCAACCGCGTGCTGCATCTGGAGACCAACCCCGGCAATGCCCGCGCGCTGGTGCAGGCGCACGGCGAAGGCGCCACGGCGCGCGACGTGTGGATCAACCCGCCGCCCATTCCGCTCACCACGGCCGAGATGGACTACGTGTTCGACCTGCCGTACGCCCGCAGCCCCCATCCGCGCTACGCCGACGAGAACGGCAGCCATGACGGCGCCACCAAGATCCCCGCGTGGGAAATGATCCGCTTCAGCGTGAACATCATGCGCGGCTGCTTCGGCGGCTGCACCTTCTGCTCGATCACCGAGCACGAGGGCCGCATCATCCAGAGCCGCTCCGAAGACTCGATCATCAAGGAGGTCGAGGCCATCCGCGATTCGGTCAAGGGCTTCACCGGCACCATCTCCGACCTCGGCGGCCCCACGGCCAACATGTACCGCATCGGCTGCAAGTCGCCCGAAATCGAATCGGCCTGCCGCAAGCCGAGCTGCGTGTACCCGGGCATCTGCCCGAACCTCAACACCAACCACGACCCGCTGATCAAGATCTACCGCCGGGCGCGTGCGTTGAAGGGCATCAAGAAGATCCTCATCGGCTCGGGCCTGCGCTACGACCTGGCTGTGCAGTCGCCCGAGTACGTGAAGGAACTGGTCCAGCACCACGTGGGCGGCTACCTGAAGATCGCGCCCGAGCACACCGAGCAGGGCCCGCTCACCAAGATGATGAAGCCCGGCATCGGCAGCTACGACAAGTTCAAGCAGATGTTCGAGAAATACTCGGCCGAGGCGGGCAAGAAGCAGTACCTCATTCCGTACTTCATTGCCGCGCATCCGGGCACCAGCGACGAGGACATGATGAACCTCGCCATCTGGCTCAAGAAGAACGGCTTTCGCGCCGACCAGGTGCAGACCTTCTACCCGTCGCCCATGGCCACCGCGACGACGATGTACCACACCAACAAGAACCCGCTGCGCAAGATCACGCGCGAGAGCGAGACGGTGGACATCGTGCGTGGCGACAAGCGCCGCCGCCTGCACAAGGCCTTCCTGCGCTACCACGACGCCAACAACTGGCCGCTGCTGCGCGAGGCGCTCAAAAGCATGGGCCGTGCCGACCTGATCGGCAACGGCAAGCACCACCTCATTCCGACCTGGCAGCCGCTGACCGACGGCGGATACACGAGCGCGCGGCGCAAGAATTCGACCGCGGCGCCGGCCACCGCCAAGGCCGCACCGGTCAAGCTGGCACCGGTGAAGCCCTCGAAGGGCCGCATCCTCACGCAGCACACCGGCCTGCCGCCGCGCGACAACGGCTCGGGTTCGAGCCCGCGCAAGCCATCGGGTGGTCCGGTGCGCGGCAACATCCGCAAGCCGCGCTGAGCCGCGCGAGCCGCATCGCATCAGAAGACCGCGAAGCAATCCTTGCCGCGGCTTTTGGCGACGTAGAGCGCTTCGTCGGCAGCTCTCATCAATTCGGAAAACGACTGCTCATCGCTCATTCTTGAAATGCCGACGCTGGCGGTGATTTTTCGGTCGAGCACGTCCAGTTCGCGTATCCGAGCCAGGATCTGGGCGGCCACCGTGGCTGCCCGCTCTTCTCCTCCCTGAGTGAGGAAGATCCCGAACTCCTCGCCTCCCAGCCTCCCGCACGGCTCATCCGCGACGGATCGGCGGATGGCTTGAGCTACCTGCCGAAGGACTTCGTCGCCCATCGGATGGCCGAAATCGTCATTGATGCGCTTGAAGTTGTCGATGTCGAGCATGAGCAGGCAAGCGGAACTCGCATCGCGCGACTTCTGGACCTCATCGACATCGCTCAGGAACTTCCTGCGATTGCCGATGCCGGTCAGCGCATCGGTGAAGGCCAGATCCACGAGCTTGTCGCGAAGCACAATGCTTTGGCGATGTATTCGGGCGAAGAGTGCGTTCAAGAATACGCCGACCATGATCGCGGCTGACATTGAAAGCCATGCCCATTTCACATCTCCGCCGAATGGCGCATTTATCAGCGACCCTTTGCCGAAAATGAGCCAAATGCCGATGGACACGATGATGTATTCGCTGGTCCGGGAAAAGACGGGCGCTACCGCCAGAGATACTCCGATGCTCAGCACCGCCATCCAGTGATTTCTATTGATGCTGGGTTCGGCCAGCAGCGTGAGCGCAATGCATAGCAGCCAGACGGTCGTGATGGAAAAAAATGAGAAAAATGCTATTTTCCAGCTTGCAAAAACCGAGGTGACGGTAAGGGCCGCAAGCAAAATGATCCATCGATGGTCGTATTGATAGGATTCATCCGCAAGAATCCATACCATTGCAACCAGAACCATGCCGCCCAATTGCATTCCGAGCGACAGAGGCTTGATAAGCAATCGGAATTCATTCACTCGTGTGTCTTCGTTTTTCATGATCTGCGCAATCGCAAGGCTATCGGCGCATGCTATTGCACATGTTTTTCCAGTCTTGACAGTTCGATCAGGTCATTCATGGATACTGCCTTGGAAAAAAGATAGCCCTGGCCGAATTTGATGCCCATTTTGACGAGTATTTCCAGCTGGGTTTCGGTTTCGACTCCCTCTGCGACAAGCCTTGCGCCATACCTCGTCGCGCTTTCCAGGGCCAGACCAATTGCCTTGTTCATGCGCGGTTGCTCGATCATCGAGACCATTGCATAGTCGATCTTCACTTCGTCGAACGGGATCTTGGCCAGGGTGGTCAACGTGGAATATCCAGCGCCGAAATCATCGAGAGACAACCCGACACCCGCCGAATTCAATTTATGGATGTTCTCCTTCACGGTGTCGATGTCCGGCACCTGCCCGGATTCGATGATTTCAATCGATAGCATTTCGGAGGGCACACGGTAGCGATCCAGGCGATCCAGAATTCGCTCGCCGAAGTCCGGTACCGTGATGGATGCCGCGGATATGTTGACGGACAGCGGGGTGTGGAAACCCTTGGCCATGCACTGGGCCAGTTCCCGAATCACCATTTCGACGGTACACCACTCGAGTTTCAGCAGCAGCTGGTAGCGGGTTGCAACATCCAGCACGTAGAGCGGGGACAGGGGCAGGCCTTCCGCGGAGTGCGCTCTCAGCAGCGCCTCGGCACCGCAGATCACCCGGGTCTCCAGGTTGAACTTCGGCTGGTAGTTCAATGGCGGATTGATATTGCGAATCCAGCCAATGATCAACTCGTGGACTTTTGCGTCCTTGTCGGCCTGGGCAGAAAAAGAATCGTGAAAATACCTGATCTGTTGATTGCTGCTCTGGAGCGCAAGGCTGATGTTTCTCAGAACGGATGAGGCGTTTGCGTCATCTGCCGTTCGCACATTCGTAACGCCGCAACGCAGTTGCACATTGGAGTAAGGGCCGCCGGCAACTTGCAGGTGCTCCATGACGTCGGCGTACAGACGGGGCACGAGCTGGCAATTTTCTATCTGGGCGACGCAGGTTTCCTGCACAACAAAGGCCAGTGCCAGGTCAGACAATTGAAAGCAATTCGATTTCTCGTTCGAGGTCATCTTGAGGGTTTCCTGATTCGTCAACTGGCTCGCCAGATGGCCCCAGAATTTATCCGTCCAGTCGTGCCCCAGGATGCGGACCATTTCCTTCAGATTTCCGACCTCGAATGTGAGAAGCACATGCTGCGACTGGTTTTTATGGAGAATTTTTTCAAGATACTCGCTCAAGGCTCTTCTATTGGGTAATCCGCTGAGAAGGTCCGTGCGGTACATTTTCATTCGCTGAAAATAGGAATCCCTGATATGTGCGTCCACGCGCAGCAGGGCTATGACGCATCCCAAAATGAAAAGCGAAGTGCTGAATCCGACTATCTGCAATGCAGTGACATGCGCACTCACCTTGGGCGGGACCAGTTTCAATAAGAATATGACGCCACTCGAAAACATGGAGCACGCCATTCGGGCGCTCCATATTTTCAATACTTCTTTCCACCCGAATTGCATCAGCGGCTTTTTGCTGTAGACCGAATGCGCGATGATGCCGCCCGCGGTGGTTATCGACATATCCAGCAGAAACGCTTCCACCTGGTTGAAGCCGCCGAATATCAGGCGCGCCGAAATTGTCAGGGCCAGCGTTATCGTTCCTCCCCTCCATCCTCCCAGCAGGCCTCCAAGGAAGAGCAGATCGGACGAGAGATAGGGCTTTGAGGGCAGGTTGAAAAATTGAGAGGACAGGGCGATCAGGGCGAAGCTGGTGATGCCGAAAACCGAGCCGTACAGAAGCGTTCTCGATTCGACTCTTTCGGTGGGTGTTCGGGAGAGCAGCAGGGTGATGCTCAATATTCCGAGGAGAGCCGCTGCCTGAAGAATCAGCAACGGGTAATTTGCCAGCTCGGCTTGCCAAGCGGCCATGAAAATTTCCTGCACTACGTCGTCCTCCAACGCAGGGTCCGGGCTACCGCTCCCGTCCCCGCGTTCGACAATATTTTTGAAATGGGTGCCGGGAGTCTTTCAACTCGCCGAGTTCCTGCACACCCGACATTTGTCCTTGATTCCGCCTGCCAGAACGCCATGAGCGCGTTTGCGGGCGCCAGTTCGTGCGTTCTAAGATGCGCGCCATGGCCCTGTACCGTTCTCCCCCTCCATCGACCCGCAGCTGAGGCGCGCGCCTTCCGGCGCAGCGCTCTGGCACGCAAGTGGTCGCCGCTGTCCGCCTCGAGGCGGGACGCGGCATGGACGGTCATGCCCGCTTCCGGTCGCAGCCGATCGGCTCTGGCGGGCGTCATGGAGAACTTTCAACAATGAACGCAAGAATGTCTGCCGCCCTGGCCTGGGGCGGCGTGCTGCTGGCCGGCGCGCTGTGGGGCGGTGGCGCCCTGGTTGCGCAATTCCTGATCGAGGGCGGCATCGCGCCGCAGAGCCTGTCGCTGGCGCGCTTCGCGCTTGGCCTGCCGCTGCTGTGGTGGCTGCATTGGCGAACCCCGGCGAGCGCGCAGGGGCGGTGGGCCGACATGACGGGCCGGGAGCGCCTGCAACTGCTGGCAACCGGCGCCGCAATGGCGCTCAACGTGAGCTGCTGGTTCGTGGGTATTTCCCATCTGGGTGCCGCGTTGCCGACCGTGATCTCGATCTGCTGCGCCCCGGCGATCGTCGCGCTGGTGTCGGTGCTGCGCGGCTACGAGCGCTTCGGCGCGCGCCTGCTCGCGGGACTGCTGCTCGCGCTTGCCGGGGTGCTGCTGCTGGTGATGCCGTCCGCGGGGTGGGGGCCGCTCGCGCCGGGGCATGCGGCCGGCGTGGCCTGGTCTCTGGCCTCGGCCTTCTGCTATGCGATGGTGGTGCTGGGCAACGCGCGCATGCCGGCGAGGGTGCCGGCCGCCACGGCATCTGCCTGGGGCATGACGGCCGCGGCCGCATGCATGCTGGCCGTTGCGTGGCCCGGCGGCATCACCTGGCCCGAAGGCGGCGCGCAATGGCTCGCGGTGGGCTATACGGGCGTGGTGACGACCTCGGTGGCGTACCTGGCCTTCGCCTGGGGCGCGCGGCGGCTGTCGCCGACCTCGGCGGTGATCGGCACGCTGGTCGAGCCGCTGGTGGCCGCTCTGCTGGCCGCCGCGTTGCTCGCCCAGCCGATGGCGCCGCGCCAGTGGGCGGGCGCGGTGCTGCTTGCGGGCGCGATGTTGCTGCTGGTGCGGCGCGGCAGATCCGCGCAGGCGGACTGAAGGCACGCCTGGACCTTCCGTTGTATGGTGTGGCCCCATGAGCAGTTCGCCCCACCTGCCGGTTCCATGGTTGCGCTCCTTCACGGGCGCGCTGCTGATCGCAGCTTCGTCGGCGGGGCTTGCCGCCCCGCCCGAATCGCCAGCCGCCCAGACGCTGCGTGCCACCCACCAGCGCCTGAGCGACAGGCTAGAGCACAGCAGCTTCGGGCGTCCCGTGCAGATCGATTCCGTGGAGACGGCCGACGGCCTTCAAGGCGACGTCTATGCCCTGGTCGATCATCCGCTGCAGGAGATCAGCAGCACGCTCAAGGGATCGGCCCATTGGTGCGAGGTGCTGACCCTGCACATCAACAATCGGCGCTGCACGGTGGCCAGCGGACCGCAAGGGCGCGACATGATCACGCTCTACGTGGTGCGGCGCTACGACAAGCCGATCGACCAGGCCTTCGAGCTGCCGTTCGTCTACCGCGTCGCGGGTGCCTCGCCGGAGCATCTGTCGGTCGAACTGTCGGCCGAGAGCGGGCCGCTGGGCACGAGCAACTACCGCGTCAAGCTTGAGGCCCTGGCGCTGGACGAGCACAAGAGCTTCCTGCATTTCAGCTACAGCTACGACCACAACGCGATGGTCCGGCTGGGCACCATGGCCTACCTCGCGACCTTCGGCAGCGACAAGGTGGGCTTCACCGTGGTTGGCAAGACGCCGGAGGGCCAGCCCGACTACATCCGCGGCCTGCGCGGGCTGGTGGAACGCAACGCGATGCGCTACTTCCTGACGCTGGACGCCTACCTCGCGGCACCCGGCTCCGACCAGTCCGACCGCCGCCAGCGCCGCTGGTTCGCCGCGGCCGAGCAGTACCCGCGCCAGTTGCACGAGGTCGACCTCGACACGTATCTCGCGCTCAAGCGCGAAGACCGGCAGCGCGACGGCGTGGCGACGCGCTGAATCGGCCCGATCAGCCGGCCAGCGTGAGCAGCGGCACGTCGCGCTCACGGGCCATGGCATCGAGTTCGGCGCGGGTGCGCGTCGCCAGCCAGTCGGCCAGCGCCTCGTGCGTGGCCGGCGCCAACATGTCGCGCGACGCAATCTCCGCGGCCTCGCAGAGCCGGGCCGCGAAATGCGGCTCGAGCGCAGCCACCGCGACCCGGCCGTCGGCGCAGGGGTAGACGCGGTAGCCCGCGTGCGCGCCGCCGACCGCGCCCGAAGGCTGCGTCAGGCCCCAGGCGCGGGGCAGGGCGAGCCAGTCGGCCGATGCGTTCAATGCGACTTCGAGGTACACGCCGCCGGCCTTGCGCGACCGCAGCAGCATTGCCTTGAGCACCGCCTCGCTCGCGAGCAGGGCGCCGCCCATGTCGGCGTAGAGCGTGGGCGGCAGCTCGGTGCCGGTCACGAGCCCGCTTTCCGCGAGGTAGGTAAGGTCATGGCCCGGCTCCTCGGCGCGTTCGCCCGGCGCGCCGACGATGGCGACCTGCGACAGCCTGGGGTGGCGCGCATGCAGCGCCGGCCAGTCGAGCCCGAGCTTGGCCAATGCGGACGGGCGGAACGAGGTCAGCAGCACGTCGGTCGCCGCGAGCTCGGCATGCAGTTGTTCCTGCCCGGCTTCGCTCTTCAGATCGACCGAGCGGATCTCGACGCCCTCGTGCAGTGCCGCATAGGCCCGCCGGTTGTACAGCGCCATCGGATCGCCGCCGGGCGGCTCCAGCTTGAGGCAGGCGGCGCCCATGCCGCGGCACCGCAGCAGCGCGGCCGGGCCGGGCAGGTTCAGCGCAAGGCTCAGGACGCGCACGCCCTCCAGCGGTGCGGCGTGGTCATGGGCGGGGCTTGTGGAATCGGGCATCGGCTGTTGTCTCCAGGAAACTCGTTTCGCACATTCTCACCCGGGGCGCGGGGTGCACAGGAGCCAGTTCCCGCAAGCCGGAATGCAGGCCCGCGCGTAGCATGTGCCGGTGGCAGCCACCTCCCTTGCCGCTGCCTCGACCACATGCAAACGACAGGAGACGAACCATGTTTGAAGCTTCCCTGATGAGCGGCCAGCGCATTCTCGTGACCGGCGGTGGCACCGGCCTGGGCCGCGCGATGGCCGAGCGCTTCCTGAGCCTGGGCGCGGACGTCGCCATCTGCGGGCGGCGCCAGTCGGTCTGCGAGGAAACGGCCGCGCAATGGCGCCAGCAGTTTCCGGGCCGGCGCATCGACACCTTCGGCGTCGACATCCGCATCGCGCAGCAGGTCGACGAAATGGTCGAGAGCCTGTTCCAGAGCGGCGGCCTCACCGGGCTGGTCAACAACGCGGCGGGCAACTTCGTCTCGCCGACCGAGAACCTCTCGCCGCGCGCCTTCGACGCCATCGCCAACATCGTGTTCCACGGCAGCTTCTACGTGACGCAGGCCGTGGGCAAGCGCTGGGTGGCGCAGGCCAAGGCGGGCGAGTGGAAGCAGGGCGACGCCTTCCGCAGCGTGATGAGCATCATCGTCACCTGGGTCGACAACGGCAGCCCTTACGTCGTGCCCTCGGCCATGAGCAAGGCCGGCATCGAGGTGATGACCAAGTCGCTCGCGGTGGAGTGGGCGCGGCACGGCATCCGCCTGAATGCGGTCGGCCCCGGCGAGATTCCCACCGAAGGCATGAGCAAGCGCCTGAACCCCGGCGAAGAGCCCGGCGCGCGCAGCAAGCAGACCAACCCGATGGCGCGCACCGGACGCATGAGCGAGCTGCAGAACCTGGCTTCTTTCCTGATGGCGCCCGGCCAGTGCGACTGGCTCACCGGCCAGAGCATCATGATGGACGGCGGCAACGCACTGGCCACCGGCGGCAATTTCTACGAACTGCGCCAGTGGAGCGACGCCGACTGGCAGGCCGCGCGCGAACGCATCGAGGCGCAGAACCAGAAGGACAAGGCGCAGCGCTGAGCGCCTATTTTTTCGGCGGCCGGGCCGCATGCACGGTGACGTGCTTGTTGACCGGGCTCGACAGCACCAGCGACGTGGTCACCGCGCCGTCGACCGCCAGCGCGTCGACCACGCGCTCCAGGTCCGCCGGCTCCGCGATCGCGCAGCGCACGATGAAGCAGTCTTCGCCTGTGACGCGGTCGGCGCTCAGCACTTCGGGCATGGCCTCGAACAGCTTCAGGTAGCGGGCGATGCCCGCATGCGTGGTCTCGATGCGGATGATGGCCTGCAGGCCCACGCCCAGCGCGCGCAGGTTGACGCGCGCGCCGTAGCCTTCGATCACGCCCGCTTCCTCCAGTTTGCGCACCCGCTCGCTCATGGCCGGCTGCGACAGGCCGATGCGCTTGCCCAGCGCGGCAAGGCTCTGCCGTGCATCGGCCTGCAGCGCTTCGAGGATCAGCCGGTCTTTCTTGTCGATGTTCATGTGCATGTCGGGAAGGTTGCGCGCCGATGATCGATCGGTCCGAGGCCGCGATTTTCGATGGATTGCACTTCGCCGCGAGAAGCGTGCCGGGTAACGTGGCGGCCATCTTTTCCAGGAGAACCCATGCAACTCGTCGGCTTGCTCGACTCACCCTACGTGCGGCGCGCCGCCATCTCGCTGCGGCTGCTCGGCGTGCCTTTCGAGCACCGGCCGGTCTCGGTCTTCAGCACCTTCGAAGAGTTTCGCGGGATCAATCCGGTGGTGAAGGCACCCACGCTGGTCTGCGACGACGGCACGGTGCTGATGGATTCGACGCTCGTCATCGACTACGCCGAAGCCCTGAGCGGCCGCAGCCTCATGCCTGCCGCGCTTGCCGAACGGGTGCGCGCCCTGCGCATCACCGGGCTCGCGCTCGCGGCCTGCGAGAAGACCGTGCAGATCGTCTACGAGCACAAGCTGCGGCCGGCCGAGAAGCTGCACCAGCCTTGGGTGGACAGGGTGCGCAGCCAGCTCGTGGCGGCGTATGCGGCGCTCGAACGCGAGGTGGCGGCGTCACCGCTGCCCGCCGATGAGAAAACGATGACGCAGGCCGGCGTCTCGACGGCGGTGGCCTGGTCTTTCACGCAGCTGATGCTGCCTGACGTCATTGCGGCGGACGGCTTTCCCGTGCTGTCGGCCTACGCCGCGCGGGCGGAGAGCCTGCCGGTGTTCCTGGGCGCGCCGCAGGTCTGACGGCGGCGGTCTTCAGTCCGCGATGTCCGCACCGCGCTCGGCCAGCAGGCTGCGCAGCACGGAGCGGTGGCAGTGCGACTCGTCTTCGCAATAGCAGCCGACCGACAGGGCCGTGCCGTGCGAGAGCGCGGCCAGCAGGTCGAGGCTGCGGCTCGCGTCGGACTCGGCCATCTCCGCCTTGAACTTGCGCACGAAGGCGTTCCATTGCGCGGGCGTCTGCGCTTCCTGCGCCTGCTTCATCGTCTCGACCGACGGCGCGAGGTTGGGGTACCACACGTCGTACCAGTTCTGCGATGCGAACTCGGCCTTCGGCACGCCGCGCGGCGGACGGCGCACGGTGCCGACGCGCAGGCCTTCGCCATCGGCGCGCGGTGTGCCTAGGCGGACGATGCGGATGCTCATGGGGCTTTCCTTTCTTCTCTTGAAGGCTGTGTCTCAGGTGCCGACGATGCCGCCGTCCCGCCGCCGGATCGCCAGCGTTGCCGAGCGCGGGCGCGCGCTGCCCGGCACGGTGCCGTCGGGCCAGGCGCTGTTGTGCTTGCTGTCGCCGTCGTCGCGCGCCTCGCCCGGGTGCTGGATGTTGACGAACAGCGTGCGCCGGTCGGGCGTCACCACGCAGCCGGTGATCTCGCAGCCGTTCGGCCCCGTCAGGAAGCGCTTGATGCGGCCCGACGCCGGGTCGGCGCACAGCATCTGGTTGTTGCCCAGCGAGGTGTAGGGCGGCTTGCCGATCACTTGGCCGCTCATGTCGGTCTGGATCCAGAGCAGCCCGCCCTGGTCGAAGTGCAGGCCGTCGGGCGCGCCGAACATGTCGGCCTCTGCCGCGGGATAGCGCGCGCCGCTGCCGGGCTGCGCCGGATCGCCGGCGAGTGCGAAGTGGTCCCAGGCGAAGCCGGTGCTGGCGGCGTCGCCGCCGTCCTCGCGCCACCGCAGGATGCCGCCGAAGAGGTTGTTGGCGCGCGGGTTGGCGGCGTCGGGGCCGGGCTTGCCGGCGTCGCCGCGCTGGCTGTTGTTGGTGAGGGTGACGTAGACCTCGCCGGACTGCGGATGCACCGCGATCCATTCGGGCCGGTCCATCTTGGTGCCGCCGACCACGTCGCCGGCCAGCCGCGCGTGGACCAGCACTTCGGCCTGGTCGGCAAAGCCGCCGGCCGCGTCGAGGCCGCCGCGGCCGTGCGTGAGTTCCAGCCACCGGCCGCGCCCGCCGGCGTCGTAGCGCGCCACGTGCAGCGTGCCGTCGTCGAGCAGGTGGCGGTTCTCGGCGCGCGCGGCGGCATCGGTGCCGGGGCGAACCTTGTCGCGGCTCACGAACTTGTAGATGTATTCGAAGCGGGAGTCGTCGCCCATGTAGACCACGAGGCGGCCGTCTTTCGCGACGGTGCAGGTCGCGCTTTCCTGCCGCTTGCGGCCCAGCGCCGTGCGCTTGATGGGCGTGGCGGCGGGGTCGAAGGGGTCGATCTCGACCACCCAGCCGAAGCGGTGCGCCTCGTTCGGATGCCGGCTCAGGTCGAAGCGCTCGTCGAAGCGCCAGTACTCCACCCACTGCGATCCCGGGACCGTGCCGTAGCGGCGCTGCGCGGCCGTCATGCGCGAGGCGGCTTCCTTCGGCCCGCCGAAATAGCCGTGGAAGTTTTCCTCGCAGGTCAGGTAGGTGCCCCAGGGCGTGACGCCCATCGCGCAGTTGGCGAAGGTGCCGAACACCGCGTCGCCCGCCGGGTTGGCGGCGGTGCGCATCAGCGGCGTGCAGGCGGCCGGGCCGGCGATGCGCATCGGCGTGTTGCCGTGCACGCGCCGCGCGAACGGCGAAGGCAGCACCTGGCGCCAGCCATCGGGCGTGCGGCGGATCTCGATGACCGACACGCCCATCGCATGGAGCGACTTGCGCACCTTCTCCGGCGTCCATTGCCTGGCGCCGTCGGCGTGCAGCAGCTGCTCGTCGGTGTACTCATGGTTCATCACGAGCAGGCCGCGGTCGCCGCTGGCGTCGAGGGCGAAGAAATGCATGCCGTCGTGGTGCATGCCGGCCTGCACGGCCTGGTCGTCGGCGCTGTTGGAGGCGTCGGTCGCGAAAGCCGGCATGCGGCCCGCGATGCCGGTGGGCGTACCCCAGGGGTAGAGCAGCTGCCATTCGTATTCGGGCGGTATGGCGACGCCGTCGCGCAGCGATGCGGATACGCCCGTGAAGCCGAGCACGCCGGCATCGGCTTTCCCGGTGGCGGGTGCCGCGCAGCCCTGGCCGAATAGCGCCACGACGGCGGCGGCGGAGCCCGATTGAAGAAGAAAGCGGCGGCGGTCCAATGGCATGGCGGGAGCTGTTGTGTAGGCGACAGCCGCCATCATCGCCGAGCGCCGTGCCGGGCGATACTCGCGCCCGGACCGCCCCAGGAGACATCGAATGACCGACCGCATCGAATGGACACGCCACGCCGACGGCGTGGTGGAACTGCAGCTCTCGCGCGACGACAAGATGAACGCGCTCGACCCCGCCATGTTCGACGCGCTGATCGCCGCCGGCGAAGCGCTGCGCCACGACAAGGCGGCGCGGGCGGTGGTCATTTCCGGGCGCGGCAAGGCTTTCTGCGCGGGGCTCGACATGGCGTCGTTCGAACGCATGCAGCAGGGCGCGGCCGGCGTGCTGGGCGAGGGCGCCGCCGGCACCGACCTGCTGGCGCGCACACACGGCATCGCGAATGCGGCGCAGCAGGTCGCGATGGTGTGGCGGGAAGTGCCGGTGCCGGTGATCGCGGCCGTGCATGGCGTGGCCTTCGGCGGCGGGCTGCAGGTGGCGCTGGGCGCGGACATCCGCGTCGTCGCGCCGGACACGAAGCTGTCGGTGATGGAAATCAAATGGGGCCTGGTGCCCGACATGGCCGGCATGGTGCTGATGCGCGAACTGGCGCGTGCCGACGTGGTGCGCGAACTCACCTTCACCGGCCGCATCTTCTCTGGCGAGGAAGCGCTCCGGATCGGCTTTGCCACGCGGCTGTCGGCCGACCCGCTGGCCGATGCCCTGCAGATGGCGCACGAGATTGCGGGCAAGAGCCCCGACGCCATTCGCGCCGGCAAGCGGCTGCTGAATGCGTCGGCGCACCAGAGTGCCGCCGACCTGCTGATGGCCGAATCGGTCGAGCAGCAGGCGCTGATCGGCAGCGCGAACCAGGTCGAGGCCGTGAAGGCCAACATCGAGCGGCGCGTCCCGCGTTTCGACACGCCCGCCTGACGCCGCCGGCCTTCGCCTGCGGGCGGGCCGCCAACCTTCATTCAGCCATACAGTCAGGACTGCGCGAGCGGCCGGTAACTCCGGGACCGCTCGCGTTGCGTTTTGTAAACGTTTTGCGCTCGTTAAGTCGCCGCGGAAGCCCCCGTGGCGCGTGGGCAGTGCATTTCAAACTGGTTTATGTAAGAATAAAGTAGTTGTTTTAAGGGGAAAATGAATGAATTTGGACACAGTTTCTGTGCAGAAGGTCACGTCTTTCCCCGTGTTTGCCCTAGAGAAGGATGGCTCCTGACGCCACACTCATTAACAATTGAACGTTTTGCCTAGCGACGGCGATCCTGCATGTCGACGACCACGTTTTTCTGCAATCTCAGCGTGCCCATCCTGGTGGGCGAGGATCGCTACAAGTACGTCCCCATCGTCGGGGTCTTCCGCAGCATTCCATTCGATCAAGTCAACGAATGGGTGATGCACCCCGACGGCAGCCCGCGCAGCGACCGCGAACTCGCGGCCGAAGTTCTTGTAGAGATCCGCAAGCCGCTCGGCTCGAGTGGACGCACGGCGCCGCACGCCTTCGACGTGGAGGGCATCCTCCAGCTCGACCGCGCGGCCGCGATCGTGGTGTCTACCTTCCTGGCGGCGCTGCCGCGCGTCTGAGCGCGGCGCTCGCCGCGCGCCTCACGACGCGATGGCGCCCACTGCCCAATAGAAAGTCGGCCGCGCGCCGTTGAGCAGGTGGTCGCCCACCACGCGGCCCTTGTAGATCGTCGGGTTGTGCGACGCCAGCGTGCGCGCATTGCGCCAGTGCCGGTCGAGCCGCCGGTCCTCCTGCAGCGCCGAGGCGCCGCCGATGTCGAACAGCCGCGTAGCGGCCTGCAGCACCAGGTCGACGATGCCGGCCTGGGCCTTGGCGGTGTCCAGCTCCACTTCGAACAAAAGGCTTTCGGGCGCGGCCTCGTTGCGCTGGCGGAAGCGGTCGACTTCATCGAGGCCGCGCGCCACCGCCTGTACGGTGGATGCCGCAACGAACGCCGCGCTCGCCAGTTGCCCGATCACCTGCTGCACCAGCGGGTCTTCGCGCGGCGTGTTGCCGCTGCCGTGGCTGTAGATGCGCTTGCGCGCCTGCACGAAGGCGACCGCGTCCCGCACGATGGCCCGCGCGATGCCCGCCAGCGTCGCCAGGTGAATCAGCTGGAAATGCGCGGTGAGCGGCGTGGGCTGGTCGCGCACGTACAGCAGCACGTTGCCCGGCTTCACCCGCACGTTGCGAAAGCGCGTGGTGCCCGATGCGCTCAGGCGCTGGCCGATGCCGCGCCAGTCGTCGATGCGCTCCACGCCTTCGGCCTGCGCCGGCACCAGCGCGATCACGCGCTCGCTGCTGCCGTCGGCGTTCAGCCGTTGCGCGGAGACCGAGATCCAGTCCGCGTACAGCGTGCCGGTGCTGTAGTACTTGTCGCCGTCGAGCAGCCACGCGTCGCCGTCGGGCTTCAGCGTGGTCTGCATGGTGGTGAGCGAGCCGTCGCCCAGCTCCGTGGTGGCGTTGCCGAAGATCACGCCCTCGGCCGCCAGGCGCATCCACGGACCGTGCAGCGCGGGGTCGATTTCCGCGAGCAGCCTTTCGATGAAGCCGAAGTGCGCGCGCAGTATCTGCGGCAGGTTGGAGTCGGCTTCGCCGAGTTCGACCAGCAGGTCGTAGAGCTGCGCGACCGAGGCGCCGATGCCGCCATGCGCCAGCGGCACGCGCAATGCGCCGAAGCGCTCGGCATTGAGCCATGCCACCGGCTCGTAGGCGAGTTCGCGCTCGTTTTCGCGTTGCACCGCGTGTTCGGCGATGCGCCGGAAGACGGGGCGAAAGCGCGCGAAGAGCTGTGCGGAAGAGGGGGCCTGTGCGCCGCCGACGTGCGCGGCGGGGGATTTCGTTGCTTCGATGAGGGATTCCATGTGCCCCCGACTGTCCGCCCCCCCGCCGCGCTTGTGAAATGCGCTTTCCGAGTTTTCTTATGCCGCCTATCGCTTGCCGCGCGCATCCACCGGCCAGATCGCGACCAGCGCGTCGCCCTCGACCACGTGGTACGCGTCGTGCAGGTTGACGGTCGGGTCGCAGTGCGGCGTGATGAACTCCACGCGCGCGCCGAGCGCGGGCCGTGCATCGGCGGGCAGCAGCAGCTTGCCGTGCTCGTCGCCGAAGAAGGCGTAGCGGCTCGCCGCGGGATCGACGCCGCGCGCCACCAGCGGCACGCCGCTGTCGGTGGAAAAACACTTGGTGCCGCCATCGACCGTGACCCAGTCCGCCGCGTTGGTGCTGACGACGGCCGTCTGCACGTAAAGCGACACCTCGAAGGGCGAGGGCTGGCCGCCCGAGGCCAGCACGTTCGTGTATTCCGCGTCCAT
Source organism: Variovorax sp. MPBD4-3 (assembly GCF_058809745.1). NCBI lineage: Bacteria > Pseudomonadati > Pseudomonadota > Betaproteobacteria > Burkholderiales > Comamonadaceae > Variovorax > Variovorax sp. MPBD4-3. The sequence continues at coordinate 19,695 of NZ_JBXASW010000055.1, read as the reverse complement.
GAACACATAGGAGCCGGCCTGCAGCTCGGTGAAGGCGCTTTCCTGCGAATCGAGGTCGTGCGTGCCGGTGCCCGCGCCCGTCACGATCTCGAAGCGCAGGCCCTGGCGTTCGGCCGCCGTGACGATGCCTGCCACGGTCTCGCGCAGGCCGGCTGCAGCCGCGCTGCGCCTGTCGCGCTCCACGATGTGCTGCAGGTTGCCCGCGTACGACTGCAGCCCGCGCAGCCGCAGTCGCGGCTCGGCGGCCACCAGCGCGGCGAGCTCGAGCACCTGCGCCTGGGTGGCGGCGCCGGTGCGGTTGTAGCCCGCGCCGTAGTCCACCAGCACGTCGAGCGGATGCGCGAGCGTGCCTGCGGCCTGCGCCAGGTCGGCCAGGTTGCGGGGGTTGTCGACGACCACCATCACGTCGCCGGGGCGGGCGCGCTGCGCGAGCTTGATGAGGCGCGCGATCTTGCTCGGCGTGACGGCAGGCGAGGTGATCAGCACGCCAGGAATGCCGCCGTCCACCATCACCTCCGCCTCGCCAACGGTCACGCAGCTCACGCCGATGGCGCCGGCAGCCACCTGGCGCCTTGCGATCTCGACCGACTTGTGCGTCTTCACGTGCGGGCGCAGCCCGATGCCGCGCGACCTGGCGAAGGCGGCCATGCGCTCGATGTTGCGCGTCATGGCGGGCAGGTCGATCAGCAGTGCGGGCGTGTCGAGCTGTTGGCGGCCGTTGGGCGCGCCGATGAGCGGGGCGTTGGGTTGCGTGTCCAGGAACATCGTGGGGGAGCCTTTGCGGGAGGTGTCGAAGCGGCGGAGCGCGGGAAAGTGCGTGGCGAAATGATCGCACCGAAATGAACACACTCGACATCGGGGCCGTGCAAGCCTTGAGGACGCAGTCGGCGGCCGCCTGCTCGAGCGCACGCCGCGCCAAATCGCTCGCTGGCGGATAACCTGTATGTCCAATGATCGGCCGTCCGGCCCGCCCGCTGTCCGGGGCTGCAAGGTCAGGCCAGGTGCGACGGCGAGTGCCGGGCCGGTCGCCGCAGCGCCATCCACCACAGCAGCGCGGCATTGAGCGCCCAGCTGGCCGTGAGCATCAGCAGCGCCGTATTCGCCACGCCGGGAGAAAGCCCCAGCGTGAGCAGGCTCAGCGACCACGGCAGCCCGCCCGCGATGGCCACGAGCATGCCCACGTCGCTCTCCGGCACCAGCGCGCAGCCGAGGATGCATACGGCGCCCGCGACCGTGTAGATCAGCGCGGCGGTACGCCATCCGGAGCGGCGGTGTGGCAGGGAATTCGACGAATTCGCGATGGGCATGCCTCCAGCATCGCCGATTGCGTGGCAAGGCGTGAAGGCCTGTTGCGTGAAGGGATGTAGTGTTTTGGCGATCCGGGTTTCAGCCGCGCGCCAGCCCTTGCAACGCGCCCGGAACTGGTGCGTGCGGCAAGGCGGATTCGACGCCCAGCGCGAGCGCCAGCAGCAGCGAATCGGCGCCTTCGGGCCCGGTGAGTTCCAGGCCGGCGGGCAAGCCGTCGCGGGTCAGGCCGATCGGCAGGCTCACGGCCGGCAGTCCAGCCATGCCGGCCGGGCCCGTGTTGCGGATGTACGCTGAGAAAGCCGAGGTCGGGCGCCCGCACAGCGTGACCTGCACGTCCTCGCCGATGCGCGCGGCGGTCAGCGGGCTGGTGGGGAACACCAGCGCCGCGATGTCGTGCCGGGCGAAGCAATCGCGGTAGGCCGCCTGCATGCGCGGCCGCAAGACGTTCAGCGCGTGGGCATAGGCCTCGGGCGTGATGGCGCTGTCGCCGAACAGCCGCTCGAACAGCGGGCGAACGTCGGGGCTCGCCACCGCATCGGTCAGCGCGCGTGCGTCGAAGGGGCGCTGGTGGCGCGCGAAGTAGGCGGCCAGCGCGGGCAGGATCTCGTGGAGCGAGATCGACATCGATCCTTCCTGGAAGAGCGCGCCGGCCTCCGCGAGGTCGCAAGGCACCAGCACCGCGCCCGCCGCCTGCAGGGCGCGCAGGCTCTCGCGGGCCAGTTCGGCCACGGGCGGATCGAGTTCTTCCCAGAAATAAGCCTCGGGCACGCCCAGGCGCACGCCCATGAGCGGCATCGCGCCCAGCCGCAGCGGCCCGCCGGCCACGGCATGGTCGATCAGCACGCAGTCGTCCACGCAGCGGGCCATGACGCCGGCCGTGTCGAAGGTCGGCGATATCGGCACCAGCCCGTCGTCCGGCCAGCGGTGCACCGTGGGCCTGTAGCCGACCAGCCCGCAAAGCGCGGCCGGCACGCGCACCGAGCCGCCCGTGTCGGTGCCGATGGCCGCTGGCGCGGCGCGCAGGCCCAGCAGCGCAGCGTTGCCGCCGCTCGAGCCGCCGGTGATGCGCGTGCTGTCGAACGGATTGCGCGACGGCCCGAAGCCGTGGTTGTGGCCGGTGACGCCTTGCGACCACTCGTGCAGGTTTGTCTTGCCGAGCACCAGCGCGCCGGCATCGATGAGCCGCTGCGTCACGCCGGCATGCCTGCGCGGCCGGTGGTCCGCCATCCACGGGCTGCCGGCGGTGGTCGGCATGCCGGCGACGTCGATGTTGTCCTTGAACGCGAGTGGCACGCCGCGCAGCGGCTGCGCGCCGGGTGAGGGGTTGGGCGATGCATCCAGCGCGGCCGCTGCAGCGAGCAGTTGGCCGGCGTCCAGATGGAGCAGGGCGCCGAAGGGCGCAATGGCCTCGGCGCGCGCCAGCAGCGCCTGTGCGTAGTCCGTGGCGCGCAACTCGCCGCGCGCCATCTGCTCGGCGGCCTCGCGGGCGGAAAGATCGGTCAGCGCATGGACTTGGTTCATCACGGGTTCGAAGTTGGGGCGGGAGCTGCACTCCGGTGCACATTCCGGGCCAATTGCTCAAGATTCAGCAAGAAAACAGCCTGAAAGTGCATGGCATGAATACTGCTATGAGTATTTTTTGTATCCAAGAGGCCTTCCAATGTCTTTCAAGTCCTTGCGTATCCTGGCCGCCGTCGCAGCGTCGATGGCTCTTCTGGCGGGCATGCCCGCGTCCGCCGCGGAGAAGGTGTCCGTGCGCCTCAAGTGGCTGGCGCAGGCGCAGTTCGCCGGCTTCTACGTGGCCAAGGCCAAGGGCTTCTATGACCAGGCCGGCCTCGACCTGACGATCAACCCGGGCGGCCCCAATCTCAACGTCGAGACGCTCGTGGCTTCGGGCAACGACACCTTCGGCCTGGCAGGCGGCACCGAGACCGTGCTGCTCGCACGCGAAAAGGGCCTGCCGCTGGTGTGCATCGGCGTGACCGTGCAGAACACGCCGTTCACCTACGTCACCTACAAGGATTCCGGCATCACCAAGGTGAAGGACTTCGCGGGCAAGAAGGTCGCGACCTGGTTCACGGGCACGCAGTACACGCTGTATTCGATGCTCGCCTCGGCCGGCGTGAAGCAGAGCGACCTGACCATCGTGCCGCAGTCGGGCTCCATGGCGCCTTTCGTCGAGAAGCAGTTCGACGTGGCCGCCGCCACTTACTACAACGAGCTGAACACCCTGAAAGAGCAGGGCCTGGGCGACAAGCTCACGCTCATCAAGCCCGACGACTACGGCGTGGTGGTGCAGCAGGACACGGTGCTCGTGTCCGAGAAATACCGCAACGAGAAGCCGCAGCAGGTGCAGGCTTTCATGAACGCCACCATCAAGGGCTGGAAGTACGCGCTGCAGAACAAGAAGGAGGCCATCGACATCGTCATGGCCGCCGCGCCCAGCCTGAACCGCGCACACCAGGAAGCCATGCTCGACGAGTTCGAGAAGCTGGTGAAGGCCGGCAAGGGCACCACCGACGGCATCCTGGCCATCGACCTGCCGACCGTCGAGAAGATGCAGACGCAGCTCGTCGGCTACAAGGCGCTGAAGGCACCGGCCGACCTGTCGAAGGCCTATGACGCCAGCTTCTGGAACCAGGTGCCGGCCGGCGACAAGAAGTTCTGAGCCGCCGCGCCATGAAGTTCATGCCTCACGAAGTGATGCCGCCGGTGGTTGCCGACACAGCACCGCCCATGCTCGAGCTGGTCAACGTGTGGAAGCGCTTCGGCGAAGCGCAGGCGCGGACCGTCGCGGTGTCGGGCGTCAACCTGCGGATCGCGAAGAGCGAGTTCGTCACGCTCGTGGGCCCCTCGGGTTGCGGCAAGTCGACGCTGTTCAACATGATCGCGGGCCTGCTGCCGCCGGACGACGACGGCTCGCTGCTGTTCGGCGGCGCGCCGCAGCGCGACGGCCAGTTGCTCGGCAAGGTGTCGTTCATGCCGCAGCGCGACCTGCTGTTTCCGTGGCGCACGGTGCTCGACAACGCCATCCTCGCGCTCGAGGTGGAAGGCACGCCGCGCAAGGAAGCGCGCGAACGCGCCCGCGCCATGCTGCCCGAGTTCGGCCTGGCCGGGTTCGCCAACCACTATCCGCACCAGCTGTCGGGCGGCATGCGCCAGCGCGTGGCGCTGATGCGCACCTTCCTGTTCGAGCGCGACCTGATGCTGCTCGACGAACCCTTCGGCGCGCTCGACGCGCTCACCCGCACCCGCATGCAGCACTGGCTGCTGGAGCTGTGGGCGCGCCACCGCCGCACGGTGCTCTTCATCACGCACGACATCGATGAAGCCATCCTGCTCGGCGACAAGGTGCTGGTGATGACGGCCCGCCCCGGCACCGTGAAGAGCGAGACCGTGATCGACCTGCCGCGCCCACGCGATCCTTCTGTGGTGCTGACGCCCGAGTTCATCGGCCTGAAGCAGCGTCTGCTGGCCGAGATCGAGGAAGAGAGCCAGAAGACCTTTGCGCAGGAGGGCACCGCGCCGTGAACACCTTCCTGCAGCGCGCCGTGCGCTCGCCCGCGCTGGCCTTTCTGGGCCTGGCGCTGGTGTGGGAGCTGTACGTGCACGCCTTCGCACCGTCGCCGCGCTATTTGCCGGCGCTCAGCGCCATCGCGCAGGACGCCTGGTCGGTGTGGCCGCAACTGGTGCGCGGCTTCGGCCGCACGTTGCTCGAGACGGTGCTCGGCTTTGCCCTGGGCGCGGTGTTCGGCTGCTTCTGCGGCACGGTGTTCACCTATTCGCGCTGGATGGAGCGTTCGGTGTTCCCGCTGTTCGTGGTGTCGCAGACGGTGCCGGTGGTGGCCTTCGGCGCACTGATCGTCATCTGGTTCGGCAACTCGCTGCTGGCCAAGGTGATGACCGCGTTCTTCCTGACCTTCTTTCCCGTGACGGTCAACACGTTGCGCGGGCTGAAGTCGTGCGACCCGCAGCGCATTGCGCTGATGAGGAGCTTCGGCGCGAACCGCCTCGTCATGTTCTTCAAGCTGGCCGTCCCTTCGGCGTTGCCGCAGATCATGGTGGGGCTGCGCGTGGCCATCGGCCTGAGCCTGATCGGTTCGGTGGTGGGCGAATGGTTCGGCGAAACCGTGGGCCTGGGCGTGATGCTGATGGAAGCGATGAACGCCGACCTCGTGGTGCGGCTGTGGGTGGTGATGTTCGCCTGCGGGTTGATGGGGGCGCTGCTCTACGGGCTGCTCACCTTCGTGGAAAGGAGGCTCGTATGGTGGCGCAGCGAAAGCTGATGGCTTCGCCCGTGGTGCCGGTGGTGCTGAGCATCGCCGTGCTGCTGGTGGTGTGGGAGGGCGCGATCCTGCTCTTCAAGATTCCGCCCTTCGTGCTGCCGAGCCTGGGTTCGATCGTGCAGCATGCCTTCACCGACACGGGCCGCCTGATGGCCGCGCTGCTGGCCACGCTGGGCGAGGCGCTGGGCGGCTATGCGCTGGGCAGCGTGCTGGGCTTGCTGCTGGCAGTGCTGCTGTTGATGGCGCCGCCGCTGGAGCGCATCGTGATGCCGCTGGCGGTTGCGGTCAACGCCGTGCCGACCGTGGCATATGCGCCGCTGTTCCTGATCTGGTTCGGGCTCGGTGCCGCGTCGAAGATCGCCCTGGTGGCGCTGGCCGTCGGCTTCACCATGCTGGTGAATGCGCTGCACGGCCTGAAGCAGGCCGACCTGGCGGCAGTGAACCTGATGCGCAGCTTCGGGGCGGGGCAGCTGAAGATCGTGTGGCGCCTGCGCCTGCCGGTCGCGATGCCCTCGGTGGTCACGGCGCTGCGCATTGGCGTGCCGCGCAGCATGATCGTCGCGATCGTCGGCGAGATGCTGGGCGCCTATGCGGGCCTTGGGCGAATGATCTATGAGTCGACGCAGCAGGTCGACCTGCTGAGCGTGTGGTCCGCGGTGCTCATCGCATCGGTGGCGAGCATGGTCTTCTATGGCCTGCTCGTATGGATCGACCAGAAACTGGTGTGGTGGCGGTGATGAACGTGGCGAAGAACAATCCCGCGGCATATCCGCAAACCGAAGCCGAGCTGCGCGTTCAGCTCGCCGCCTGCTACCGGCTGGTGGCGCACTTCGGCATGGACGACCTGATCTACAACCACATCTCGGCGCGCGTGCCGGGGCCGGAGCATCATTTCCTCATCAACCCGTACGGGCTGCTGTTCTCGGAAGTGACGGCTTCTTCGCTGGTGAAGATCGACCTCGACGGCAACAAGGTGGACGCCACCGATGCCGAGGTGAACCAGGCCGGCTTCGTGATCCACAGCGCCATCCACGCGGGCCGGCCCGACGCGCTGTGCGTGCTGCACACCCACTCCGAGGCCGGAACCGCCATTGCGGCCATGCCCGACGGCCTTGCGCCGCTCAGCCAGTTCGCGATGCGCTACCAAGGCCACACTGCGTTTCACGAGTACGAAGGCGTGGCACTGGAAACCGGCGAGCGCGAACGGCTGGTGCGCGACCTGGGCCCGCACCACACGCTGGTGCTGCGCAATCACGGCATCCTGACGGTGGGCCGCACCATTCCCGAGGCGTTCATCCTCATGTACTACTTCGAGAAGGCGGCCAAGGTGCAGCTGCTTGCGCAAGGCGGCGTGGCGCCCGGCCAATCGCTGGTGTATCCGCAGCCCGAAGTGAGCGAGCTGGCCGCGCGCCAGTTCACCGAATTCGCCGGCGACGTCCTGCCGCCCGGCACGCGCGAATGGCCCGCGTTCCTGCGCATGCTGGAGCGCACCCAGCCCGACTACCGGCTCTGACAGCCGCTTCTTTCCTCAATCCCTGAGACATCTTCCAACCATGCAACTCGAGAACCTCACCTCTTTCATCGGCACCGAAGTCAAAGGCATCGACCTGCGCGAGCCCGTGAGCGACGCCGACTTCGCCCTGCTGCGCGACGCGCTCAACCAGCGCTCGGTGCTGCTGTTTCGCGGCCAGCGCATCAACGAGGCGCAGCACGTCGCCTTCTCGCGCCGCTTCGGCACGCTGCTGGGGCACGTGCTCACGCAGTTCCTCAAGAAGGAATACCCCGAGGTCTACGTGCTGTCGAACGTGTCGGAAAACGGCAAGCCCATCGGCAACCACAAGGAAGGCTGGAACTGGCACTCCGACCTGTCGTACAAGGCCGAGCCCTCGATGGGCGCATTGCTCTACGCACTGGAGGTGCCGCCGGTGGAAGGCGACACCTTCTTCGCCTCGATGCACGCCGCCTACGACGCGCTGGACGACGACATGAAGGCGCGCATCCGCCATCTCACGGCCACGCACAGCTACGCCAACTACTACGGCAAGGCCTTCGCCGACCGCAACCCGCTCACGCCCGAGCAACTGGCTGCCACGCCCGACGTGGTGCATCCGCTGGTGCGCACGCATCCCGAAACCGGCCGCCTGTCGCTCTACGTGGGCGAAGACGTGGTCAAGCACATCGACGGCCTGCCCGCCGACGAGAGCGCCGCGCTGCTGGCCGAGCTGAATGCGCACGCCATCTCGCCCGAGTTCAGCTACCGCCACAAGTGGCTCGCCGGCGACCTGCTGGTGTGGGACAACCGCTGCACCATGCACCGCGCCACGCCGTACGACGACAACGTGTACCGCCGCGTGATGCATCGCACCACGGTGGCTGGCGACCGCCCGTTCTGACACTCGAATCAATCTCACAGAGCGCCCCGCGTTCGAAGACCGAAGACAACCACAAGAAGGAAGGCAAGAACATGGAACACGACGAACCCGAAATGGTGGAACCCACAGCGCTGCGCGGACGCGAGCGCCAGCGCGGCAAGGGCGCCACGCTGTCCGACGAACTGAAGGACACGCTCGAAGACCTGATCGTCAGCGGCGTCATGAAGCCCGGCGCGCGGCTCGACGAAGCCGAGCTGGCCGAGCGCTTCAAGGTGTCGCGCACGCCGGTGCGCGAGGCGCTCAAGGCGCTGGCCGCCACCGGCCTCGTCGACCTGCGAAGCCGCCAGGGCGGCGTGTGCGTGGCGCGCATCTCGCTGCCCATGCTCATCGAGATGTTCCAGATGATGGCGGTGATGGAAGGCCTGTGCGCCAAGTTCGCCGCGCGTCGCGCCACCGAGGCGCAGAAGCTGCGCATGAGCAGGCTGCACGACGAGCTGACCAGCATCCTCGCTTCGGGCGACCACTCGCGCTTCTACGACGTGAACCAGGACTTCCACGACGCGCTGTACGAGGCCTCCAACACCCACTACCTGGCCGAGCAGACCCGCGCGCTGCGCAAGCGCGTGCGCGTGTACCGCCGCTACGTCACCTTCCAGCCCGGCCGCATGACCGCCACCATCGGCGAGCACGGCGCCATCCTCGACGCCATTCGCCGCAACGACCCCGAAGCGGCGTTCTCGTCCGCCATCGACCATGTGAGCCTGCTCGAGGACGACATCGTCGACCTCATCGCCGCGCTGTCCGAACACGACGCGGGCGGCGCCTGACAAACCTCTTTCAACGAACCCGATCTCTCGAACGCATCCCAGGACATCACGCCATGAAACTCGAACTCGAAGGCAAGACCGTACTCATCACCGGCGCCTCCAAAGGCATCGGCCTCGCAGCCGCCCATTCTTTCGCGGCCGAAGGCTGCCACCTGCACCTGGCCGCGCGCGACGGCGTGGCTCTGGCAGCCGCAAAGGAAGAGATCGAGAAGATCTACCCCATCAACGTGCGCATCCACCCCATGGACCTGGCCGCGCCCGGCGCCATGTCGCAGCTGGCCGAGGCGGCCGGCCATGTCGACATCCTGGTGAACAACGCGGGCGACATTCCGGCCGGCCCCATCGAGTCGCTCGACTTCGCCGTGGTGCGGCGCGGCTTCCAGCTCAAGGTGCTGGGCTACATGGAGCTCACGCAGATCTACTACGCACGCATGAAGGCCGCCGGCGGCGGGGTGATCGTGAACGACATCGGCAACTCCGGCGAGAACTGGGACGCCAACTACATCGCCGGTTCCACCGGCAACGCGGCGGTCATGGCGTTCACGCGCGCGCTCGGCGGCGTGAGCCTGGACGACGGCATCCGGGTGGTGGGCGTGAACCCCGGGCCGGTAGCTACCGACCGCATGGTCAAGCTCATGAAGCGCCGTGCCTTCGACACCCACGGCGACGAAGGCCGCTGGGAAGAGCTGTTCGACAACTACCCGGGCGGCCGTCCTGCGACGCCGGAAGAAGTGGCCGAGCTGATGGTGTTCCTGGCCTCGGCGCGCGCGGGCTACATCACCGGCACGGTCGTGACCATCGACGGCGGCATCGCCGCGCGCGGCTCGATCATCAAGACCAGCAAGAAGGTTGTCGAGGCCGAACAGGCCCGGAGGCTCGCGGCATGAACGCGGCATTGAACCCCGCCGTGGCGGTGCCGGCCGTGACCGGCGACGCGGAAACCCGCAACCGCTACTTCGACCGCCTGTTCACCAACCCCGAGTTGATGTGGCTGGGCCAGAACACCAACCACTTTCCGCTGCATCCCGCGGTGCGCAAGGCGCTGCACGATGCCATCGACGACGAGAGCTTTCACGCCTACGCGCCGCCGCTGGGCATGGAGGCGCTTCGCACGGCCATCGTGGACGACCTGGGCGTGCCGAACCAGTCGGCCGTGGTGACGGATGGCGCGGTCGCCGCGCTCGCATTGGCCTGCCGCGCTTTCTGCGAAGCTGGCAAGGGCTTCGTGACCACCGACCCGGGCTGGAAGTGGCCGCTGCAGTTCGCGGCCAAGGCCGGCTGTGCCATCACCGAAATTCCGATCTACGGGCCCGAATATGGCTTCAAGCTGTCGGCCGAGGCATTGGCTGCTTCGACCGACGGGAACACCGCGGTCATCTACCTGGTGGACCCCAACAACCCGCTGGGCACCACCTACACCGAGGACGAGATCCGCGCCTTCGCGGACCGTGCGCGGGAGATCGGCGCGATCCTCATCCATGACTGCACATACCGCGACTTCGCCGACAGCCACACGCTGGCCTCGCGCTTCTATCCGGAAGGCACGGTGACCATCGTGAGCTTCTCCAAGTGGCTGGGCCTTGCGGGCCTGCGGCTGGGCGCGCTGGTGGCGTCGCCGGAACTGCTGGCGCGTATCCTGCCGCATTCGCAGGCGCCGCTGGGGGCCAGCGTGCTGGCGCAGCGCGCGGCCATCGCGGGCCTGGGCGTCAAGGCCGAATGGATGGCCGAGGTGATCGCGCAGCAGCGCGAGAACCAGCGGATGATCTTCGACGCCTTCGCAAAGCTGCCGGGCTTCCTGGTGCCGGTGTTCCCGTCGCAGGCCAACTTCATCGTGGTCGAGTGCACCGGCGCGGGCGTGACGCCCGAGGCGCTGGTCACCGCGCTTGGCGAGCACGACATCATGGTGCGGCAGGGCACGTACCACACGCCGCGCTTCGGCCACCGCTTCATCAAGATATCGACCACCGTGCCAAAGGCGTGGGCGCAGGCGCTGTGCGATGTGCTGCCGCAAGCGGTCGAGCGCGCGCGCACGCTGCCGGCCACGGCCGCGCTGTTCTGAGGAGGCGAACCATGAGCTTCGCCACCACGCAAGACGGCGTCCGCCTTTACTACGAGACCGCCGGCAGCGGCACGCCCATCGTGTTCGTGCACGAGTTCGGCGGCGACCACCGCAGCTGGGAACCGCAGATGCGGTACTTCGCGCGGCGCCACCAGTGCGTGACCTTCGGCGCGCGCGGCTATCCGCCGTCCGACGTGCCCGCCGACGTGGACCGCTATTCGCAGGCCACGGCGGCCGATGACATCGTGGCCGTGATGGACGCGCTGGGACTGCAGCGCGCGCACATCGTGGGGCTGTCGATGGGCGGCTTCGCGACGCTCCACTTCGGCCTGCGCCATGCGCCGCGCGCGGCTTCGCTGGTGATCGCCGGCGCGGGCTACGGCGCGGAGAAAGAACACGAGGAGTACTTCCGCGGCGTCTCGCTCGAAGTGGCCAGGCAATTCGAGACGCAGGGCTCCGAGAAATTCGCACGCACCTATTCGCTGGGTGCGAGCCGCGTGCAGTTCCAGAACAAGGACCCGCGCGGCTGGCAGGAATTTGCCACGTGGCTCGGTGAGCACGACGCGCTGGGGGCTGCCAACACCATGCGCGGCGTACAGGCGCGGCGCCCGTCGATCTACGACCTGGAGAGCGAATTGCGCGCGATGTCGGTGCCCTCGCTCGTGGTGGTCGGCGACGAGGACGACCATTGCCTGCAGCCCGGCATCTTCCTCAAGAAGACCGTGCCGGCCTGCGGCCTCGCGGTCATGCCCAAGACCGGCCACACGCTCAACCTGGAAGAGCCCGCCGCCTTCAACGCCTTGCTGGCCGAGTTCTTCGCACAGGTCGAAGCCGGCCAGTGGAAGCCGCGCGATCCGCGCGCGCTGCCCAGCCAGATCATGAAGACCGACTGACCATGAACGCCGACGCAGCCACGATCACCCATGCACAGCAGGGCGCCTGGCGCATCGACGCCACGCGCCTCTGGGACCGCCTCATGGCGCTCGCGCGCATCGGCGCCACGCCGGGCGGTGGCGTCGACCGGCAGGCGCTGAGCGCGGAAGAAATCGCTTCCTGGCGCACCATGATCGACTGGGCCTTGCAGGCCGGCCTGGAGCCTTCGACCGACGCGGCCGGCAACCTGTTCATCGCGCTGCCCGGCACCGACCGCGATGCACCGCCGGTGCTCGCGGGCAGCCATCTCGACAGCCAGCCAGGCGGCGGGCGCTTCGACGGCGTGTATGGCGTGGTGGCCGCACTGGAGGTGTTGACCACGCTGGCGCAGCGCGGCGTGCGCCCGCCGGTGGACATCGTCTGCGTCGCATGGATGAACGAGGAAGGCTCGCGCTTTGCGCCCGGCATGATGGGCTCCGAAGCCTTTGCCGGTGTGCGCAGCCTGGAAGCCGTGCGCGCGGTGCGCGATGCGCAGGGCGTTTCCGTCGCCGATGCGCTCGATGCGTTGCATGCGGCGTTTCCCGCGCTGCGGCGGCGAACCCTGGGCTTTCCGGTGAAGGCCTATGTGGAGGCGCACATCGAGCAGGGGCCATTGCTGGAAGCGCAGGAGCACGTGATCGGCGTCGTCACCGGCATCCAGGGCAAGAAGACATTCGACATCGTGATCGAGGGCGAGCGAGGCCACGCGGGCACGCTCGCGATGGTCTACCGGCGCGATGCGCTCGAAGCCTTCACGCGCATCGCGGGTGCGTTGTATGCGGAGATCGGCGGCTACGACGAAGCGGTGAAGTTCACCATCGGCCGCCTGCAGGTGGAGCCGAACGCGCCTTCGGTCGTGCCCGAGCGCGTGACCTTGCGCATCGACCTGCGCCACCCCGACAACGCCGTGCTTTCATATCTGGGCGAGCGCATCGGCATGCTGTGCGACACCTTCGCAGCGCCTTGCGAGGCCACCGTCACGCCGCTGGTCGATGCGCCTTCCAACGGTTTCGACCCCGCGCTGCAGCAGGCGATTGCCAAGGCCGCCGAGAGCATCGGCGAGTTGCACATGCCGATTCTCTCGGCCGCCGGCCACGACGCGCGCCACATGGCGCCGCTGTGCCCGAGCGCGATGATCTTCATTCCCTGCCGCGACGGCGTGAGCCATGCCGAGCACGAATGGGCCGAGCCCGAGCATGTGGCCGCCGGCGCCAATGTGCTGCTGCGGGTGCTGCTGCCGTATGCGGGTGCAGGGGAGGGGGCGGCACCGTGAACGAAACCGTCATCGACATGGCGGATCTGCCGATGCAGCATCCGGGCGCGCCGGCCAGCGCGGCGCAGGCACGCGCGCGTTTCTTCAATTCGGGCAACGCCTTCAACGTGAAGCTGCCCGAAGTGCCCGCGCGGCTCTTTTCGCCGCCGCCGGAAGCGCAGTTCGGTGTTTTCGACTGCGACCAGTCCGAGGCGCTGGGCAGCGGCTTTGCGGCAACCACGCCGCTGATGCTCGCGCGCTATGTGCGCATCGCGCCCGGCGACATGCCGTTGCCGCTGGACGTGCGCGCGACCGGAGCGGTCTGGTACGTGATCTCCGGCAGCGGGCGGCTCGATGGCGCGTTCGATGGCTTCGAGTTTGGCGCGGGCGACGTGTTCCTGCTGCCCGGTGCCACCGGCTACCGCCTTGCGGGCGGGCCTGAAGGTGCGCTGCTGTGGAGCGTCGGCAACGAGCCTCAGCTGGCCTTCGAGCGCGCGGAGCCTGCGCCGGTGGTGGACGCATCCATCGACGTCGTTCACTATCCGGCTGCCGAGATCGAGCGGCAGTTCGCAACGATCTTTTCGACAGGTACGCGCGACGAGACCTCGGGCCGCGCGCTGATCTTCTCGTCCGACAGGCAGGCCGCCGCACGCAACCTCACGCCGACCTTGACGCTGAGCTTCAACACGCTGTGTCCCGGCACCTGGCAGCGTTCGCACCGCCACAATTCCGCCGCGGTGACGCTGGTGGTGCAGGGCGAGGGCTGCCATTCCGTCGTGGGCGATGCGCATTGCCCGTGGGAGCCATGGGCAACGCTCGTCACGCCGCCGGGTGCACCGCACTCGCACCACAACCAGGGTGCACATGGCGCGCGCTTCCTGATCGTGCAGGACGGCGGACTGCACTATCACGCGAGGACCATGGGCTTTGCGTTTCTCGAAGCAGCCTGATAAGGAGTCACGCGGCTTACTTCACCCGGAAGCCGAACTGTCACTTGGCGTTGTCACCATGAGTGAATGGCTGGCCAACTTATCTCCATTGCCCTGACTGTCGACCAACACGACGCAGGCGACTATTTCTGGGTGCTCCTGGAGTCCTTCGACAACTCGATGGAATTCGAGCCGCTGATGGAAGCCGCGACAGGCTTTTCAACATACATCGAGGCGCTGCAGGCCGGGTATGTGGTGCTGAAGGGGATGTCGGAAGATTTGAATGTCGGGCCCCGGGAGGAGGGGGAGGAGCTTCTGATTGCGCCAGAGCGGGGTGCCAAAGGCCAGCTCTGATGCGCTGACAGGCGCAGACTATGCTGGCGCCTGTTTGTTTTGCGAGCGACCGAGGCACATGAAGAAATCCAAGCCCCCGAAGAAGGCGGGCACCTATGACATCAAGAAGCAGTGGCACTGGGGCCGCGCGATGCGCGAACTGCGCATTGCCGATTTCCTGAAAGAAGGCCGCCTGCTGGTTCCCGGCGAGTACACGGGGGAGGGGCCCGCCACCGACGACGGAACCGGCGCGCTTCGCACCGTGGGCGGCATCCAGGTGGGCGCCGCGAACTACGAAACTGGAATGATGTGGGTCGGCCGAAAGCTGCGGGAGGGCGACCTGCCTTCCAAGCCGGGCGGGACGGCATCAGACTGAGCGCAAATCCCGGTCACGCACGCGATCGGAAGGGCACGTATATGCTGCCGGGCACGCATCACATCCATCGGAGCCCGAGACATATGTCTGCACAGCCTATCGAGGTCTATTCCTGGCCCACGCCGAACGGCCACAAGATTCACATCATGCTCGAGGAATGCGGCCTGCCGTATCGCGCGCACCCTGTGAACATCGGCAAGGGCGACCAGTTTGCGCCCGAGTTCCTGCAGATCAGCCCCAACAACAAGATCCCCGCCATCACCGACCCTGACGGGCCGGACGGCAAGCCGATTTCGCTCTTCGAATCGGGCGCCATCCTGGTCTACCTGGCGGGCAAGACCGGCAAGCTGCTGCCGGCAGGCGACCGCGAGCGTTATGACGTGCTGCAGTGGCTCATGTTCCAGATGGGCGGCGTCGGCCCCATGCTCGGACAGGCTCACCACTTCCGCATGTACGCGCCCGAGAAGATCGCCTATGCGATCGACCGCTACACCAACGAAGCCAAGCGCATCTACGGCGTGATCGACAAGCAACTGTCGAAGAGCAAGTTCATTGCCGGCAAGAGCTATTCGATTGCCGACATCGCGATCTTCCCCTGGCTGCGCAGCTGGGAGAACCAGGGCATCACGCTCACCGACTTCCCTCACCTGAAGGCCTGGTTCGACGGCATCGCGGCGCGCCCGGCCGTGCAACGCGGCGTGAAAGTGCTGGCTGATCTGCGCCAGCCCATCACCGGCGACAAGGAACGCGAGATCCTTTTCGGCAAGACCCAGTACGAGAAACGCTGAGAAACTTCAGGAACGGGCGAATATCCGGGCTAGAATAGAAGGCTTGTCGGGGTGTAGCGCAGCCTGGTAGCGCATCTGGTTTGGGACCAGAGGGTCGAAGGTTCGAATCCTTTCGCCCCGACCAAAAAAATCGAAATGCACACAGTCTTCACAGGCTGTGTGCATTTTTCGTTCCGGGCCATGAAGAAGGTTGCCGAATCGGCAGCGTCGCCACACGGGGCCAAGTGCGGAACTGGGTAGAATCTGCGCCGCTGCCGGCCCGGAAACAAAGACGTCTAAGTCGTTGATTCTCCTGGGTTCTCTCCGGTTTGCATCTGCCCGTAGCTCAGTTGGATAGAGCACCTGCCTTCTAAGCAGGTTGTCGGGGGTTCGATCCCCTCCGGGCAGGCCATTTCAGTCTCTAACCACAGCGGTTTTCTCTAACCAAGGCAGGTCAGCACACGCTTTTCAGTGGGTCGCCGAGGTCTTTTTCGCCGACTTGTGCCGCATGTACTCGGCGGTCTGATGCTTGGTCGAATACCGTCCCATCATGCGCGCGGCGGCTATTCGTTGCGCTCGGTTTTGTCCGTCAGCGTCTTGGCGCGCAGGTCATTGAAATGCGCGTCTTAGATGCCCGCGTTCCAGCGCCCGATCCCACGCTATTCGCACACCGTGGTACTTGGAGGGACGCACATCTTGGTTGGCGATGACTAAACGGATGTTGGTGTGCTTAATCTTCTGCACGCGCTCAATGACTTC
This sequence comes from Variovorax sp. MPBD4-3, assembly GCF_058809745.1. Classification (NCBI taxonomy): domain Bacteria; kingdom Pseudomonadati; phylum Pseudomonadota; class Betaproteobacteria; order Burkholderiales; family Comamonadaceae; genus Variovorax; species Variovorax sp. MPBD4-3. The sequence continues at coordinate 3,515 of NZ_JBXASW010000055.1, read as the reverse complement.
CCTTGACCGCGGTGTCCATTCGATCAGGATTGCAGCTCTGATCGCTTTTGACCACCTTGCCGGGCTTGAACGCTATGCCGTGCTCTCCGATGCCGCAGTGCGGGCAGTCGATGGTGATGCGCATGTACCGGATGTTGGCGTCGGCCGCCTGGTCTTGCTGGCACGCGTTCATTGCGGCTTTCCTCCCGAAGAAACCAGGCGGGGGCCGCGACGGCGGCCGGTGATTTGCTCGATGCCCTTGCGCAGGCGAATGCGCACCAGCCACTCCATGGCCTCGGCAACGCTGGCCAGACCATGCATGCGGCGCACCCGGTCGAACACATCGTGTTCGGCGTCGCTGAGGTCGATCTGGTGAGGCGTCATCTTTTCGGCAGACATTCGGCGTGTGTTGGGCTGGCTTCAAGCCGCGTTGGTGCGGCTTCGTTCAGCCCGCAGCGCGGGGCAGACTCGTGTCGGGCTTGGCGTCTTGACCGAGGAAGGCCTCGACCAGCATCTCTTCGGCCTGGCGCATCGCCAGTTCGCGGATGAGGGTCGAAGGCTGCGCTCCGGTGACCTTGGAAAGGAGCCGAAGCAGTTCCTCTTCGTAGTCGTCAAACCGGACGGTCTGGCGGTTGTCGCGCACGCGCTTGGGATCGGGGTACATCGTCGAAAGTCCTTCGGGCAAAGGGCTGGGAGAGACAGTTGTTTCGGGGTTTATGCTGTGGCGCTGTCGGCCTGCTCGGCCTCGTAATGCGCGAGGCCGAGCAGGTAGACGCGGCGAGCGAAATTGCCGAGCGACCTGCCTTCACGCACTGCGTGCTGTTGCGTGCGTTCCTTCTCGGCCGGTGCCAGGCGGATGGCGATTGGCGCTTCGTTGACGAGGCGAATCTCTGGAGGGAGTTGGGGACGCCCGCGGCGTTTGGTTTTGGTAACCATGCGATTAATATCCGAACGGTTTAAATAGCGTGTGTGCTGGATTTTGAGCATTAAAAGACTCGGAATCAAGGGGTTTGCGTGTCATTTGATGCTCAATGTGGAGGCAGGTTGCGCCAAGAGCGCGATCGGCTAGGTCATTCCCAGCAAGGTCTCGCTGATCTGGTGAGCGTTCAGCGAGCAATGCTGAGCAGATATGAGCGCGGGCTCGTGGAACCGGGCGCAGGCGTGCTTATCCGGCTCGCAGATGCCGGCGTCGATGTGAGCTATGTGCTTTTTGGTGCTCAGTCTTCTGCGGCTCGAACAGTGAGCGAAGAAGAGGCGACACTTTTGGATAACTACAAGGCGGCTGATGAACTGGGCCGCGCTGCGATACGCGGCGTCTTTGCAGCCCTCGCACAGCCGAAGAAGGGCAGGGCGTAGGCTGAACGCGGTTCGATGGCTCGCTGGCTATCGAATGCTTATCGGATGGAGACGCCGCGGCAGAGACGGCGAATGAGGAGGATCGATGCGATGCATTTTGTTTGCGCTCGTGGTCGGCTGCGTGCCCGTTGCCACAGTACACGCCGCCACGGTCGATCAGCTCATCGAACAGATGGCGAGGCGCAACCGCGCCCAGGATGAGGCCGAGCGGCGCGAGGAAGAGGCCGAGGAACGACGGCGCGAGCGTGCCGAAGCAGAGTCCGCGGCGGTGCAGCGCGCGCCTGTGCGTCGGGCCGCCACTCCAGAGCGAGTCAGCAATACAGCGCCTCGACCACAGCAAACCGAAGCGACTCAACGCGCACCCCGTGAAGCCTATCGGTCTGGTGGGCGTGGCTCAGGTGGATGCGGTAGCCGCGGCGGGCCTGGCTGGCGCAAGGCCAATGGCCAATGTGCGAGCTGGCGGGACTAAGCGTTTGGCTGGCTTCTAATTTTTGGCGCAACGGCGCAACGGCGCAACGGCGCAACGGCGCAACGGCGCAACGGCGCAACCGCTGAAGGGGACGCCCACAAAATGCTTGCGGCCCGCGTTGTCTATCCGAACTCGGTCCGCAACTCCGCATGTTTCGGGAGATGCATCCAACCGCGCGGATCGGACGAGCCAGATGCGCTCTCGAAGAGAGAGAGGGCTACCGCGAATATAGGATGGTCGCCTATCTGAAACTTGCGCACGATGTTATTCCTGATCAATGGAGACAGGAAATCAACATGCGAAGCAGCTACGCCCGTTGGCGAGCAAGTGACCGTAACGAAAGTGACGGTGCTGCAAACCTTGCGAAAAGCCTAAGACGGGATCAAACGTGACTATTCTCCAAGAGATCCACAAGTGGTCGCAAAGCCTACCTTTGTGGCAGCAGGATGCGATCCGTAGGCTCTACGTCAATCGAACACTTTCGCCTGCCGACTTGGAGGGCTTGTTCGCGATGGCGAAGGCCTCCTTTGGCATTAATGATCCAGAAAAGACAGAGGCGATAAAGCTAGCCGCGGAAGAGATTGCTGCGTCTTCCGTACCGAATCGTTTGGTTCAAATCGTCGCCGTAAAAAATCTTGTCAACGTCAACGCTTTGGCAGAGAAACAAAGTTTGCCAATTGGCCCCACGGGCCTGACGATCATTTATGGCGAGAACGGCGCAGGCAAGTCCGGATACACGCGGGTGCTCAAGAAGGCTTGTAGGGCTCGGGACCAAGCGGAAGCCATCCTTCCGGACGCTCGCAAGCCAGCGGGCAAACATGGACCGCCAAGCGCTGAGTTTGAGGTTCTGATAGACGGAGTGGCTAAGCCGCTGTTATGGGTTGGCGGGGAAAACGCCCCCGAAGAACTCTCCGAGATTGCGATCTTCGACTCTCACTGCGCTCGCGCGTATGTTGATAACGAAGGCGACTTCGCGTACGTCCCGTACGGGCTCGATATCCTGGAAGGGTTAGTCAAAGCCTGTACCGCTGTCAAAGCGATGGCCATCAAGGAAATATCCGCCAACAGCCCCAACGTGGCTCAGTTTGCGGGACTGGTAAAGACCAATACTAATGTAGGCAGGCTGCTCTCGACCCTGTCGTCTGCAACCAAAGTCAATCATGTCGAGGAGCTAGCTGCGCTGAGTCAGGAAGAACTTGTCAAGCTGGAGACCATCAACAAGGCGCTTGCCGAAACGGACCCTAAGCAGAAAGCCCAGATTCTGCGGAATCGTGCCTCCCGGTTTATCGCCTTGGCCGACCGTATTAACGCCGCAGCATCAACCGTGGGTGATGCGAAGGTGCAAGAGTTGCGCGAGCTTGTTGCTAAATCGAATCTCGCCAAGCAAGCTGCTCAATTAGCCTCGAAGCAGTTCAAAGAGACTCCTGGCCTGCTGCCAGGCACGGGCGGGGAGCCTTGGGAGGCGTTGTTTGAAGCGGCTCGTACCTATGCATTGATCTCGCACGTCGGCCATGCATTTCCCAACCTGCCCGCAGATTCTGCATGCCCGCTCTGTCAGAAGACTCTTGGCGACGATGGAGTCGCGAAGCTCGCGGCCTTTGACGGATTCATTCAGCAGGAAGCCGAAAAGGCGGCTATGAATCGCCCCGGATTTTGTGGAGGCTCAACACTCTGAGAGGATTGAGCCATGAAGAAGTCGAACAAGTTCTCA
>NZ_JBXASW010000054.1:0-41351 GCF_058809745.1 Variovorax sp. MPBD4-3 | reverse complement strand
CCACCCAGTCGTTCGAGGTCAAGGCGACGGGGTCGCTCGTTGGCGGCAATGGCGGCAACGGCGGCGGCGTGGTCGCGAACACATCGTCGCTGACCGGTGCCGGCGGCGGGGGCGGCGCGGGCGTGCTGGTGGTGCCCGTGGGCGGCGTGACGATCACCAACGCCGGCACCATCACGGGCGGAAACGGCGGCACGGGCCTGGCGACCCGGGGAACCCACCCCGTCACCAGGGCGACGGTCTACGGCGGCGCGGGCGGCAATGGCGAAGGCGGCGCGCTGGGCGGCACGCAGCTGGGCGCGTATGCGCAGGGCGGGGCCGGCATCGTCGGCAGCAATCTCACCATCGTCAACAGCGGCACCATTTCCGGCGGCCTGGCGGGCGACAAGTCCACCCGCGCCAATTCGATCCAGCTAGGCGGTGGCAACAACTCGCTCACTCTCAAGGCCGGCTCGGTGCTCAACGGCGGCGTGGTCGCCCAAGGCACCGGCAACAAGCTGTTCCTGGAAGGCACGAATACAGAGGACGCCGCGTTCCAGGGCTTCTCGAGCATCAATGCCGCCAGCGGCAGCAAGTGGACGCTGACGGGCAAGTTCCAGCCCACGGGCAACCTCGCGGTCAACGTGGAAGGCACCGGCGCTACGCCTGCGCAGCTCACCATGAACGGCGTCATCTCCGGCGCCGGCAGCCTCACGGCCGACGGCGGCGGCACGCTGGCGCTGGGCGCCACCAACACCTACGCCGGCGGCACCACCATCAGGAACGGCACCACGGTGCAGATCGGCACGGCCGGCGCGCTCGGCTCCGGCACGGTCACGCTCGACGGCGGCAAGCTCGCCGCCACGTCGAGCCTCAGCCTGACCAACAACCTGGCTTTCGCGGCCGGCCAGCGCAGCACCGTGGCCGCCGCTACCGGCCGGACACTCGACATCGATGGCAACCTGGCCTTGAACGGCAGTGCGACCGCCGTCTTCGGCAGCACGACCGAAACCGGCACCGTCCGCCTGGACGATGGCACCACCATCGTCTCCAGCACCGCGGCGGTCGTCGTGGCCGGCGGCACGCTGCAGGTGGCGGACGCCACCCGCGCCGCGACGATCTTCCCCAACGTTGCCTCCACCACGGTCAATACCGGGGCCACGCTGGACCTGAACGGCTACAACGTCACCATCGGCAACCTGCAGGGCGCCGGAACGCTGAAGACCCGGACCGGCAACTTCCCCGCGCAGACCACCACGGTGCAGTCGGGCAACTTCTCGGGCTCCATCACCGGCACCGGCCAGCTCGTGAAGACGACGGCGGGCACGCTGGTGCTCAGTGGCGCCAACAGCTACACCGGCAACACCACCATCAGCGGCGGCACGCTGCAACTGGGCGACGGCGGCACCACCGGCAGCATCGACAACAGCAACATCACCAACAACGCGGCGCTCGTGTTCAACCGCTCCAATGCGACGAACTTCACGCGCACCATCAGCGGCAGCGGCAGCGTGACCCAGAGCGGCACGGGCACGCTCACGCTCTCGGGCGCCAACACGTATGGCGGCGGCACCAGGGTCAACAGCGGCACGCTGCAGGTTGCGGCGGCCAACGCGCTCGGAAGCGGCGGCCTGACGATGGCCGGCGGCAAGCTGGCCGCGACGTCGACCATGAACCTCTCGAACGGCGTGAGCTTCGCGGCCGGAACGGCCAGCACCGTCGCCGCCGCCACCAACCGCACGCTGGCGCTGGGCGGCGCGCTGAACCTGGGGGCGAACGCCACCGCCACCTTCGGCAGCGCCACCGAGACCGGCGTCGTCAACGTTGCCAGCAACAGCGCCACGGTGGACAGCAGCGCCGCCGTGGTCGTTGCCGGAGGCACGTTGCGCGTGGGCAACGGGCCGCTGATGAGCACAGTCCTCGGCAACATCGCCTCGACCACCGTGAACGGCGGCGCCACGCTCGACCTGAACGGCCAGAACGTCTCCATCCGCAACATCCAGGGCGCCGGCACGCTGCAGACCGGCTTCAAGAGCGCGCAGGCCACCACGATCGCAAGCGGCCTGTTCGGCGGCGCCATCGCGGGCGCGGGCAAGCTGGTGAAGAGCGGCGCCGGCACGCTGACGCTGACCGGCACCAACACCTACGGCGGCGGCACGACCATCGACGCGGGCACGCTGCAGGTCGGCAACGGCGGCACCACCGGCAGCATCAGCGGCGACATCGTCGACAACGGCGTGCTGCAGTTCAACCGCTCCGACGACATCGCATATGCCGGCGGCATCACCGGCACCGGCAGCCTGACGAAGTCGGGCGCCGGCAAGCTCACGCTCACCGGCACCAGCACGTACGGCGGCGGCACCACCATCGACGCGGGCACGCTGCAGGTCGGCAACGGCGGCACCAAGGGCAGCATCGCCGGCAACATCACCAACAACGCCGCGCTGGTGTTCAACCGCTCCGACAGCTACACCGTGGCCGGCGACATCGGCGGCACCGGCAGCCTGAGCGACAACGGCACCGGCACGCTGATCCTGGCCGGCACCAACAGCTACAGCGGCGGCACCACCATCGGCAAGGGCGCGACGCTGCAGGTCGGCAACGGCGGCAAGAGCGGCACGCTCTCGGGAGCGGTCACGGCCAACGGCAACCTGGTCTTCGACCGCTCCGACGACTCGAGCTTCACCGGCACCGTCGGCGGCGCGGGCAGCCTGACCAAGAACGGCGCGGGCGAGCTCGAGATCACCGGCGCCAACACCTACACCGGCAACACATTGGTGAACGGCGGCACGCTGCGGGTGAACAACACCAGCGGCAGCGCGACCGGCAGCGGCACCGTGCAGGTCGGCGCCGGCGCCACGCTGGCCGGCGGCGGCACCATCAGCGGCGCGGTCAACGTGGCCAGCGGCGGTTCGCTCGCGCCGGGCAACAGCCCCGGCACCCTGACGACCGGCGACCTGAGCATGGACAAGGGCTCGTTCCTGAACCACCACCTCGGCGCCGTCGGCGAAGACCCGCTCAACGACCTGGTCCAGGTCAACGGCAACCTGGTGCTAGGCGGCACGCTGAACGTCACCGAGACGGCCGGCGGCAGCTTCGGCCCGGGGCTGTACCGCCTCGTCAAGTACACCGGCTCGCTGACCGACAACGGCCTGAATATCGGCAACACCCCGGTCACGGCCGGCGACCTGTACGTGCAGACCAGCGTGGCCAAGGAAGTCAACCTGATCAACAGCACCGGCGTGCAGCTCGGCTTCTGGGACGGCGGCGACACGGTCAACAACGGCAACGTGGGCGGCGGCTCGGGCACCTGGCGCATCGGCAGCCCCGGCAGCCCCAACGACACCTGGACCAACAGCGAAGGCGGCTACAACGCCACCTGGAAGCCCAACCAGTTCGCCATGTTCGGCGGCACCGCGGGCACCGTCACGGTGGACAACAGCGGCGGCGACATCAGCATCGGCGGCGCGCAGTTCTTCTCCGACGGCTACGTGGTGCAGGGCGATGCGCTGACGCTGGGCAACGCGCACACCGTCATCAAGGTGGGCGACGGCACGCGCTCGGGCGCTTCGATGACGGCGACCATCGCCTCGCAGCTCACCGGCGCGGGCGGCCTGACCAAGGACGACTACGGCACGCTGGTGCTGACCGGCGCCAACAACTACACCGGCGGCACCGTCGTGTCGGCCGGCGTGCTGCAGGGCAACACCACCAGCCTGCAGGGCGAGATCGTCAACAACGCCAACGTCACCTTCGACCAGTCGACCGACGGCACCTTCGGCGGCACGATGAGCGGCTCGGGCAGCCTGCGCAAGATCGGCACCGGCGACCTGGCGCTGGCAACCGCCAACACCTACACAGGCGGCACCAGCATCGACGCCGGCAGCGTGAGCGCGAGCGTCAGCGGCGCGCTGGGCACCGGCCCGGTGAACGTCAATGCCAGCGGCTACCTGGCCTTCACCGGCAATGCCGGCGCGGGCGACCTGCGCTTCACCACCGCCGCCGCCAGCCCCGGCATCAACGGCGGCGCCATCGAGTTCAGGGACGACACCTCGGCCGGGCGCGCGAGCTTCCTGAACTACAAGGGCGGCAGCGTCACCTTCGCCGGCAATTCGACGGCGGGCGATGCCGTGTTCGACAACCGCGGCGGCAGCGTCACGGTGTGGAACAACGCCACCGCGGGCAATGCACGCATCGTCAACTCTGCGGGCGGCTCGACCAACATCTGGGACGACGGCTCGGCCGGCCGCGCGACCATCGTCAACGAGGCGACCGCTTCGCTCGACATCCGAGACCGCGCCACGGCCGCGCAGGCCACGGTGGTCAACAAGACGGGCGCGGTGGTCAACATCCGCGGCCTCACCACGGCTGGCACTTCGATCGGCTCGCTGGAGGGCGGCGGCCGCGTGCTGCTGGGCAACAAGACGCTGACCACGGGCGGCCTGAACACCAGCACCGAAATCTCGGGCGTGATCTCGGGCGTCGGCGGCTCGCTGGTTAAGGAAGGCACGGGCACGCTCACGCTGTCGGGCGCCAACACCTACACCGGCGGCACCGCGCTGCTCAAGGGGCGCCTGAACCTCGGCAACGCGCAGGCGCTGGGCACCGGCGAACTGGCGATGGACGACGGCACCGCGATCGGCTTCACCGCGCCCGGCATGACGATTGCCAACGCGATCCGCTTCACCGGCAACAGCGACCCGATCATCGACACGGGCGCCTTCGACGCCGGCCTGAGCGGCGCCATCAGCGGTGCGGGCTTCATCACCAAGATCGGCACCGGCACGCTGACGCTTTCGGGCGCCAACAGCTACACCGGCGCGACCGACGTGGCGCAGGGCACGCTGCGTGCAGGCGCGGCCAACACCTTCAGCGTCGCTTCGGCGCACAACGTGGCCGCGGGCGCGACGCTGGACCTGGCGGGCTACAGCCAGACCGTGGCTTCGCTGAGCAACAGCGGCACCGTGTCGCTGGTGGGCACCGTGCCCGGCACCACGCTGACGGTGAACGGCGCGTACGTGGGCAACGGCGGCGTGCTCAAGCTCGGCACCACGCTGTACTTCAACGGCCCGCCCTCGGACCGGCTGATCCTCAACGGCCCCGCCGCTTCGGCCAGCGGCAACACCACGGTGCAGATCACCAACATCGGCGGCCTGGGCGCGCTGACCAACGGCAACGGCATCGAGGTGATCACCGCGCAGAACGGCGCGAAGACCACCGCGCAGACCACCAAGGACGCGTTCTCGCTCGCGGGCGGCCATGTGGATGCCGGCGCCTTCGAGTACCGCCTGTATGCCGCCGACGCGCTCGGCCAGGGCGAGAACTGGTATCTGCGCTCGGCGCAGAAGGGCGTGACCTACTACCGCCCCGAGACCTCGCTCTACGCCGCGCTGCCCAACCAGCTGCGCCAGGGCAGCCTCGCGATGCTGGGCGACGTGCGCAAGCGCGTGGGCGACGACGACGTGAAGGGCACCGCGCCCAGCGCGACCGGCTCCGACCGCCGTGCCTGGGCCCGCGTGCTGTCGACCGACATCGACATCCAGCAGGGCGGCACCGTCTCGCCCACCAGCAAGGGCCGCCTGACCGGCTTCCAGGCCGGCACCGACCTGCTCGCCACGCCCAACTGGCGCGCCGGCATCTACGTCGGCCAGCTCGACGGCGATGCGCGTGTCAGCGGCTATGCCAGCGGCGTGAGCAACCTGAGCGTGGGCCGCAACGACCTGCGCAGCCAGTACGTGGGCGTGTACGGCACCTACACCAGCGACAGCGGCTTCTATGCCGACGCCGTGGTGCAGTCGGGCCGCCATCGCTACACGGTCGAGCCGCTGATGGGCATCGGCGCGGCCGGCAAGGGCAACAGCCTGCTGGGCTCTATCGAAGTGGGCCAGGCCTTCCCGATCGGCGCCAGCGGCTGGACCGTCGAGCCGCAGTTGCAATTGATCCACCAGCACATGGACCTGAGCAACTCGGCCATCCTGGGCGCGGTGGTCCAGCCCCAGGTCGACAGCGGCTGGCTGGCCCGTGCGGGCGTGCGGGTCAAGGGCGAGATCGATACCGGCATGGGCATGCTGCAGCCGTACGGCCGCGTGAACGTCTACAAGACTTCCCGTGGCACCGACGTGGCGCGCTTCGTCAACGGCGCGACCTCGACCGACATCGCGGCGCCGATCGGCGGCACCAGCACCGAACTGGCGGGCGGCTTCACGCTGACCCTGAACCAGTCGACGAGCCTCTATGGCGAAATCGGCAAGCTGTGGTCTTCGGGTGGCGACACCAAGGTCAGGAGCGGCATCAACGGCTCGCTGGGCGTGCGGGTGAAGTGGTGACGGCCGGGGGCTGAATCACGAGATGAAGAGGGCTACTCCTCGGAGCCCGCTTCGCGGCGCCCCCCCCGCCGGTACGAGCCCGGCGCGCCGCCCGTCCAGGCCTTGAAGGCCCGCTGGAACGCGGCGCTGTCCGCGAAGCCCAGCTCTTCCGCCAGCGCCGCGAGCGGCACGGTGCTGGTGTTGAGCCGCACGATGGCAAGGTCGCGCCGCAGCTGGTCCTTCAGCGACTGGAACGACGTGCCTTCGGTCGCCAGGTGCCGCTGCAGCGTGCTGACCGACATGTGCAGGCTGCTCGCGGCCGTCGCGAGGTCGGCCCATGCCGGCCGGTTCTGCTGCAGCACGGAGCGCACCCGCGCGCTCACCGCCTGCTCCGCCAGCCGGGGCAGTATCACGTTGGCCGGCGCCGCTGCCAGGAACACGTTCATGGCCTGGGTGTCGCGATGCACCGGCGTCTGCAGCGCGCCGGCGTCGAACCACACGGCGGTGCAGGGCTGGCCGAACTGCAGCGGCCCCGGGAACACCTTGGCGTAGCCGTCCGCATAGGGCGGCAGCTCGAAGCCGAAATCGAAGCGCCGCGCCGCCAGCCGGCCGCCATGCAACCAGGCGAGCAGCCGCCAGTACACGCGCAGCATCAGCTCGTGCAGGAAGTTCTGCTGCACCGCAGCGCGATCGTTCAGCCGCAGCCCGAAGCCGGCCAGCGGCCCTTCGTGCAGCAGCACCAGCGTCAGGTCGTCCTGCAGCAGGCCGAAGGTATGGGCCACGCGGCGCAGCGCCACTTCGAAGGTGGGCGCGCCCAGGGTGGCGCGCGTCATCAGCGCGAAGCTGCCGCGCTTCAGGCGGCGCGAGAGGAAGCCCAGCGCCTCGTCGTCGAGCCGCTCCATCAGCAGCGCGAACAGCGCCACGTATTGCTCGGCAGTGACGCGCGCGCCCGGCGCGTCGAGCAGCGCGGGCGCGATGCCCGCGTCTTCCAGCGCCGCGTTCGCATCGACGGGCGCGGCCTGGCCCCGGGCACGGATGCCCGAGAGCATGCCCTGGACGAAGGCGATCGGAATGGTGACTGGCGGTTGCAGCATGGGCGCGAGGCGATCAGGCCCCAAGCATGCCACCGTGTCGATTGACGTTTTCTGCAATGCGATCGAAGCGAAAGGCAATCGCCGCGGCGCGGCCGGCTTCCTACGATGCGGCCACACAAGAAAGAGACGGAGACACTCGCCATGTACCTGACCCAGTCCCTGCACCGCAGCGTGCAGCAGCATCCCGACAAGGTGGCCGTGCGCTTCGCCGGCCGCACCCGCAGCTTCCGCGAATACGCAGACCGGGTGGCCCGCCTGGCGGGCGCCTTGCAGCGGCTGGGCATGCAGCCTGGCGACCGCGTGGCCATGCTGGCGCTCAATTCCGGGCGCTACCTCGAATACCAGATGGCCGTGCCGTGGGGCGGCGGCGTGCTCAACCCCTGCAACATCCGCTGGTCGGCCGCGGAGATCCTGTATTCGCTGGAAGACTCCGGCTCCACCATCCTGCTGGTGGACGAGACCTTCCGCGCGCTGGTCGAGCAGATGCGCGGCCAGGCCACCAGCCTGCGCGAGGTGATCTATTGCGGCGACGGCGCGCAACCCGCCGGCATGCACGGCTACGAGGCGCTGATCGACGCCGCCGCGCCGGTGCCCGACGCCGCGCGCCGCGACGAAGACCTGGCCGGCATCTTCTACACCGGCGGCACCACCGGCTTTCCCAAGGGCGTGATGCTGAGCCACGCCAACATCTGCGCCTCGGGCTTCGCGGCGCTCGGCGAAGGCCTGGCGCCGCCCGGCTCCTGCTACCTGCACGCCGCGCCGATGTTCCACCTGGCCGACATGGGCCTGGCCACGCCGCACTGGTTCCAGGGCAGCACCCATGCCATCGTGCCGGCGTTCAGCCCGGAAGCCGTGCTCAACGCCATTGCCGCCGACCGCGTCACCCATGCGCTGCTGGTGCCGACCATGATCCAGATGCTGGTCGACCACCCTTCGATGCGCGAGCCGCGCGACCTGGGCAGCCTGCGCTGCATCACCTACGGCGCCTCGCCGATTTCCGAGGCGGTGCTGAACCGCGCGATGGAGGCTTTTCCGGGCGTGGAGTTCGCGCAGGCCTACGGCATGACCGAGCTGTCGCCCATCGCCACCATCAATCCGCCTTGCAACCACACGGCCGAAGGGCGCAAGCGCGGCAAGCTGCGCTCGGCCGGGCGCGCGAGCTATTGCATGGAAGTGCGCATCGTCGATGCGGACGGCGCCGAAGTGCCGCGCGGCACCGTCGGCGAAGTGGCCGTGCGCGGCCCCAACGTGATGCAGGGCTACTGGAACAAGCCGGAGCAGACGGCCGCCGCCGTGCGCGACGGCTGGATGCACACCGGCGATGGCGCCTACATGGACGACGACGGCTACATCTTCGTGGTCGACCGGCTCAAGGACATGATCATCAGCGGCGGGGAGAACGTGTACTCGGCCGAAGTGGAGAACGCCATCAACCAGCATCCGGCCGTGGCGGCCTGCGCGGTCATCGGCATACCGAGCGAGGAGTGGGGCGAGGCCGTGCATGCGGCGCTGGTGCTCAAGCCGGGCCAGGGCATACGCCCGGAAGAGCTGATCGCCCACTGCAAGACGCTGATCGCCAGCTACAAGTGCCCGCGCAGCGTGGCCGTGCTCGAAGCGCTGCCGCTGTCGGGCGCGGGCAAGGTGCTCAAGACCAAGCTGCGCGAACCCTTCTGGCAGGGGCGCCAGCGCGGCGTCGCCTGAACCCGGCCTTCTTCCATTCAATCCATCAATTTCCCAGGAGCCTCTTATGAGTCAGGACGCCTATGTAGCCGGGGTCGGCATGATCCCCTTCACCAAGCCCGGCGCGAACCAGCCGTACCCGCAGATGGCCAGCCACGCCGCCAATGCCGCCCTGAAAGACGCCGGCATCGGGTACGAGCTGGTGCAGCAGGCCTACGTGGGCTACGTCTACGGCGACTCCACCGCCGGCCAGCGCGCGCTCTACGAAGTGGGCATGACCGGCATTCCGGTCGTCAACGTCAACAACAATTGCTCCACGGGGTCGACTGCGCTGTTCCTGGCGCGCCAGGCCGTGGCCAGCGGCGCCGCCGACTGCGTGCTGGCTTTGGGCTTCGAGCACATGAGCCCCGGTGCGCTCGGTGCGGTGTTCAACGACCGGCCCAGCCCATTCGACCACTTCGAGAACATCACCGACGAACTGGTCGGCAATGAGCAGGTGCCGCTCGCGCTGCGCTACTTCGGCGGCGCGGGCCTGGCGCACATGCAGCAGTACGGCACGCAGATGTCCACCTTCGCGAAGATCCGCGCCAAGGCCAGCCGCCATGCGTCGAACAATCCGGTGGCGCTGTTCCGAACGGTGGTCACCGAAGGCGAGGTGATGGCCGCGCCCGTCATGTGGCCCGGCGTGATGACGCGGCTGATGGCCTGCCCGCCCACCTGCGGCGCGGCGGCGGCCATCGTGTGCTCGGCGCGCTTCGCCGAGCGCCACGGGCTGGACCGCAGCGTGCGCATCAAGGCGCAGGCCATGACCACCGACCGGCCCATCACCTTCGAGAGCCGCGACATGCGCGAGGTGGTCGGCTTCAGCATGGCGCAGGAAGCCGCACAGAAGGTGTACGACGCGGCCGGCGTCGGCCCGCAGGACGTCGACGTGGTCGAGCTGCACGACTGCTTCGCGCACAACGAACTCATCAGCTACGAGGCGCTGGGCCTGTGCCCGGTGGGCGGCGCGGAGAAGTTCGTGCTCGACGGCGACAACACCTACGGCGGCAAGGTCGTCACCAACCCCTCGGGCGGGCTGCTGTCGAAAGGGCATCCGCTCGGCGCGACCGGGCTCGCGCAATGCACGGAGCTGGTCCAGCAGTTGCGCGGCACGGCGGACAAGCGGCAGGTGGAAGGCGCACGGCTGGCGCTGCAGCACAACCTCGGCCTGGGCGGCGCCTGCGTGGTGACGCTCTACGAGCGCGTTTGAAAGGCCTGGCGATGATCGACAAGAAGTGGATCGGACACGAGCTGCCCGCATCGGTGCTGCCGATCGAGCGCACCCGCCTGCAGTTCTTCGCCAAGGCCATCGGCGAGACCGACCCCGTCTACACCGATGCCGCCGCCGCGCGCGATGCCGGCTACTCCGACCTGCCCGCGCCGCCGACTTTCCTTTTCGCGGCCGAACTGGACTCGGGCGCTTCCGACCGGTTGCTGGCCGACCTGGGGATTCCGCTGTCGAATCTGCTGCACGGCGAGCAGGGCTTCAGCTACCACCGGCCAGCCTGCGTGGGCGACACGGTGACGGTGCGCTCCACCATCACCGACATCTACGACAAGAAGAACGGCGCGCTCGAATTCGTCGTCAAGACCTCGCGCGCCACCAACCAGCGCGACGAACTGGTGGCCGAGCTGCGCACCGTGATCGTCTGCCGCCATTGATGAAGGAGCCCGCGCCCATGACCGCACCGACCTACGACGCCGTGAACATCGGCGACGAGCTGCCCGCGCTGCAACTGCCGCCGGTGACCCGCACCACGCTCGCGCTGTTCGCGGGCGCCTCGGGCGACCACAACCCGATTCACATCGACACCGACTTCGCGCGCAAGTCCGGCATGCCCGACGTGTTCGCCCAAGGCATGCTGGGCATGGCCTGGCTCGGCCGCTTGATCACGCAGTGGGCGCCGCAGTCGCAGCTGCGCCGCTTCGACGTGCGCTTCCAGGGCATCACGCACCTGGGGCACGCGGTGCGGTGCAGCGGGCGGGTGGTCGAGAAGCTGGAGCACGACGGCGAGCGCTGCGTGCGCGTCGAGGTGCTCAGCGCCAACCAGTACGGCCAGACGCGCATCGCGGGCGAGGCGCTCGTCGCGCTGCGCTGAGATCAACCGAAGAAGGACCAGAGACATGACACCCAAGCTCGGCGGCAAGGTCGCCCTCATCACGGGTTCGGGCCGCGGCATCGGCCGGGCCATTGCGCTCAAGCTGGCGTCGGAAGGCGCGCGCATCGTCGTCAACGATCTTGACGAGGCCCCGGCGGAAGAGACCGTGCAGGCCATCCGCGCGGCGGGTGGCGAGGCCGTGGCCTGCGTCGGCAGCGTGGCCGCGCCGGATTTTGCCGAGCGCTTCATCGGCATGGCGGTGAACGAATACAAGGGACTGGACATCGTCGTCAACAACGCCGGCTACACCTGGGACAGCGTGGTGCAGAAGATGACCGACGAGCAGTGGTACGCCATGATCGACGTGCACCTGACGGCGCCGTTCCGCATCCTGCGCGCGGCGCAGCCGGTGATCCGCGCGCTGTCGAAGTCCGAGACGGAAGCGGGCCGGCGCGTGGTGCGCAAGGTGGTCAACATCTCGTCGGTGGCGGGGCTGTTCGGCAATGCGGGGCAGGCCAATTATTCGACGGCCAAGGCTGGCATCGTGGGCATGACGCAGACGCTGGCGAAGGAGTGGGGGCGCATGAACGTGACCGTCAATTGCGTGGCCTTCGGTTTCATCCAGACGCGGCTGACCGCGAGCACGGCCGAAGCGACGACTGCGAACATCGAGGGGCGCGAGATCAAGGTGGGCATCAACCCGGGGTTGTTGTCGATGATGGAGCAGTCGATTCCTCTGGGGCGCGGCGGTACGCCTGAAGAGGCTGCGGGGGCTGTGTATCTTCTTTGCGCGCCTGAGTCGGACTATGTGAGTGGGCAGACTCTGATGTGTACGGGGGGGCTTACGGGGCTTTGAGTTCTTCTTCGCTCGGCTGTGTTCGGGGCGCGCTCACGCCGACGGGGTACCTTGCTCCGCGAATGTCCCCCGGCCTTCGGCCTCCTCCTTTATTTCGCTGCGCAAGGTACCCCGCCAGCGTGAGCGTTGAGCAGGGCGCTTGAACTGCCCGCGCGAGCAGAGTACCCGGTGGCCTGTGCACTCACCCCGAACACAAGCAAACCAAACCTGGAGCAACAGAAATGAACACAGAAGAAGGCGTCGGCTGGGAAGTAGCAGACGACATAGCCCGCATCGTTCTCAAGCGCCCGGAGCGCGCGAACGCGATCGGCCTGAAAAGCAGCCGTGCTCTCGTGCATGCCATCGAAGACGTGCTGCAGCGCAAGCCGCGCGCAATCCTGCTGACCGGTGAAGGCCGTGTGTTCTGTGCCGGTGGCGACATCGAGGAGTTCGTGGCAGCGGGAGAGGGGCTGCCGGACCTGGTGGACGACATCCTCGAACCTTTGCACCCCGCGCTGCTGCGGCTCTCGACGAACCCGGCACCATTGGTTGTGGCGGTGAACGGACCGGCGGGCGGCGCGGGCGTGGGGCTCGCCTTGTGCGGCGACTTCGTGCTCGCGGCCGAATCGATGAAGCTGCGAACCGGCTATGCGGCCATCGGGCTGTCGCCTGACGCCGGGGCTTCCTACTTTCTCTCACGCCGCGTCGGGCCCGTTCGCGCGCAACAACTGCTGATGCTGAGCGACGCCGTCGACAGCCAGCGCTGCCTTGCATGGGGCGCGGTAGATGCGGTGCACGCCGATTCTGAACTTGCAGCCGCCAGCGAGGCACTCGTCGCACGGCTGGCCCAGGGTGCGAGTGCGTCGTTTGCCGGCATCAAGGCCCTGTGCGCCGGCGCGCCCGGCCGGCCCTTTGAAGAACACCTGGCGATGGAGCGGAAGCTCCTGCGCGAGCGTGCCGGCAGCGCGGATGCGCGCGAAGGCGTGGCCGCATTCATGGCGAAGCGGGCGCCGCGTTTTACGGGGCGCTGACAGCCAACGGCTAGGTGTCGCTCCACTTCCTCAGCAGGTTGTGATACGTGCCCACCAGCGTGCGGCGTGCCGATTCGTCGGCGCCGCTCTGGTTCAGCCGCTGGATCGCGTTGTCCATGTCGAACAGCAGTGCGCGGTCGCCGGCGTCGCGCACGAGGCTCTGCACCCAGAAGAAGCAGGCCACGCGCACGCCGCGCGTGATGGGCGTCACCTGGTGCAGGCTGGTGGCGGGGTAGAGCACCATGTCGCCGGCCGCGAGCTTCACGGTCTGCATGCCGTGCGTGTCTTCCATCTGCAGCTCGCCGCCGTCGTAGCTGTCGGCCTCCGACAGGAACAGCGTGGCCGACAGGTCGGTGCGCAGCTTGCGGCCGGTGCGCGGGTCGATGCGCACGCCGCCGTCCACGTGCAGGCCGAAGCGCATGCCTTCGCTGTAGCGGTTGAACATCGGCGGATACAGCAGGTTGGGCAGCGCCGCGCTGATGAACGTGGGATGGCGCTCGAGCGCGCTGGCGATGATCGACTGGCACTCGTGCGCCACCGCCGAGCCCTCGTCGATCTGCTGGTTGAACTTGACCGGCGCGCCCTGGTGGCCCGCCGTCACGCGGCCGTCGACCCAGGCGTCGCCGGCCGCATCAAGGCGCGCGCGAACCGCGGCGAGCGCGTCGCGGTCGAGGACACCGGGGATGCAGACCAGCATGGCGTGGCTTCTTTCTTCGGTTGCAGGCTCAGAGGCGGTAGGTGAAGGTCAGCGTGGCGGCCCGGCCCGAGCCCGGCACCGCGCGCCCGCCGTCCGAGGGGATCAGCGCGTCGTAGTAGTGGCGGTTGGCCAGGTTGAACAGGTTCAGCCGGATGTCGTACTTGGGCTGATGGTAAGCCAGCATCGCATCGAGCCGGACGTAGCCGCCGACCTCCACCAGGTCGGTGTTGTTGGCGTAGCGCTTCGCGCTGTAGGTGGTGCCGCCGCCGACTTCCCATTCGGGCGTGATGGCGTAGGTGGCCCACAGGCTGGCCGCGTCCTTCGGCGTGTTGGCTGGCACCTTGCCGAGCGTGCCGGGGGCGATGCCGTCGATGATGGTCGCGTCCAGGTGCGTGTAGGCGCCGAACAACTGCAGCTTGTCGGTCACGCGGCCGGCCACGCCGGCGCGCGCGCCGTTCACGCGGATCGTGCCGGTCGCGCTGTAGGTGCCGTCGTTGTTCTGCGCGCGGGCGTTGGTCTGCGTGATCTGGAACCCGGCGGCCGTGAGCGAGAGGTTGCCGTCGTTCAGGTCCCACTTGCCGCCGAGTTCGTAGGCCTTGTTCTTCTCGGGCGGCAGCGGCTGCGTGGCGCCCGTGGTGGCCACGAGCTGCTCGAGCGAGGGGTTGAACGACGTGCTGTAAGACACGTAGTACGACTGCTCGGGCGTGGGCTGCCAGATGGCGCCCGCACGCACGCTGGTGAAGTCGACCGTCTGGCTCTCGGAGGCCAGCGTGGTCGCGGTGGGAATGCTGTTGGAGATGCTGGCGCGGTAGTGGTCCTGGCGCACGCCGGCCACCAGCTTCCACTGCGGGCTGAGCTCGATCGTGTCGTTCACATAGCCGGCCACCGTGGTGGCGCTGGCGTTGGCGAGGTTGCCGCGCAGGCTGGGCGCGGTGCCCGGCGTGTTGCCCTGGTAGGGCGCCAGCAGCGGCGAGCAGGCGGCATAGCCGCTGGTGCCGCCCGCCGGGTTCAATGCCACGCCGTTGCAGGTGCCGTTGCGGTAGTAGGCCTGGTTCTCGTAGGTGTCGTGGCCCAGTTCGAGGCCAATGAGCAGCGAATGCTTGACGGAGCCGGTATTGAACCTGGTGCTGAGCTCGGTCAGGTTGAACAGCGACTTGTCGTGGATCGTGCGGTCATGGCTCTGCTGGCGCACCCACAGCGTGTTCAGCGGCAGCGACGAGAAGGCGGCCGCCGGCACGGCGGTGGTGCCGGTGGAGAAGGGCGTGAACACGTTCTTCGACGACAGCGTGCCGATGGACTGCGGCGCGGTCTCGCGTGCGTCGGTGGTCACGTCGTTGTACTGCGTCTGGTTGCGGATCGACGTGTCGGCCGTGATCTTGTGCTGCACCAGGGCACCGAAGGCCTGGATGTCGGAGATCGTGCGGTCGTCGCTGAAGCCGTAGGCCTGGTCGCGGTCGACCTTGGCCGGATGGCCGTTGAGCGGCGGCACGCCGTAGTCGGGCTGGTCGCGGTTGTGCTGCACCAGCGCCGACAGCGTGATCTGCGTCGGCGTGTTGATGCCGAACTTGAGCGACGCGTCCAGGCCGAAGTCCTTCAGCTTCGTCTGCTCGCGCGTGCTGGCGTCGCCCTGCTGGCCCATGGCCGCGATGCGGAAGGCCGAGGTGTCGGACAGCGGGCGGTTGACGTCGACGGTCGAGCGCACCAGGCCCGTGGTGCTGGCAGACACCGACACTTCGCCCGCCGGCGTGAGCGACGGCTTCTTGGTCACCTGGTTGATGATGCCGCCGGTGGAACCGCGGCCGAACAGCATCGACGACGGGCCCATGAGCACCTCGACCGATTCGAGCGCGAAGGTGTCGCGGTAGTACTGGGCGCGATCGCGCGCGCCGTCCAGATAAAGGTCGGTGCGGGCCGAGAAGCCGTTGAGGTTGATGTTGGTGCCGATCTGCCCGCCCTCGGCGCCGCCGATGGTCAGGCCCGGCACGTTGCGCAGCGCGCTGGCCAGCGAAGTCGCGGCCTGCGACTGCATCACGGCCTGGTTGATCACGGTGACGGATTGCGGCGCATCGCGCAGGTCGGCCGGCAGGCGGCTGATGGTCGCGGGGTTGGCGCCGAAGCCGGTCCTGTCCTGCGCGCCCTGCACCTGGACTTCGCGCAGCGTGGTCGGCACCGATGTGCCCGGGGCAGGCGAACTCGCGGTGCTGCTCGGCGCCACCGGTTGCGGGATCTGCTGCGCGAACGCGGCGGGCAGCGAGGAAACAAGGCCGACAAGTGCGAGCGCAACAGGCGTGCGGCGGCGTGTCGAAGACGAGAGACGATTCATTGCGAGCTTTCCGAAGGGTGCGCGGGCGACACGGCCCGGGCCGATGTGGCGCAAACAAAAGCACCACCGACGGAAATTCTTACCGCGAATGAATCTTATTTGAAGTAGTTGTTGGCAAGGTGTTTGGCGCGCGATACAGCCGGATTTCTTTACCTTGCAGGTCAGGTGCAAGACAGCTTTCTTTCGGCCGGCGGTGGAGCCGCCGGCGCCGCCGCTACTTCCAAGGCGTCGGCGGCGGGATCTCGCAGACCGGCTCGACATCGATGCTCTTGAAGTCGGCCGGCGAGACGATTTCCAGGTACTCCATGTCGGGCGAGTAGTCGAACAGGAAGTGCCGTATGCCCGGGCGCTGGTGCACCACGTCGCCGGCCTCGACCAGCGTTTCCTTGTCCTCGTACATGAAGCGGGCCCAGCCCTTGACCATGATCACGATCTGGAAGTCCGCTTCGTGGCGGTGCCAGCCGGTGCCCGTTTCCGGTGCCATGTTGGCCTTGACGAGGTGCGCGATCACCTTGCCGTTGGTGGCCTCGGCGATGCCCAGGTCGCGGTAGAGGAAGAAGTCGCGCAAGCCGCCCGAGACGAACTCGGTGTCACCGGGCTTGACGTGGGAGAACTGGGTGGCGGTACGGTCCAGCATGGGGCGCTCCTTCGCAGGGGGTGATGATGCTGCGCCGCAGCACGCATAAAGCGTTCCCGCCCAGCCGGGCTCAGCGCGCCGCGAAGCCGTCGGTCGCGCGCACCAGCCGGTCGAGGATGCCGGGCTCCGAGTACGCATGCCCCGCGCCTTCGACCAGGTGGAATTCGGCCTGCGGCCATGCCTTGTGCAGCGCCCAGGCGAAGCGCGCGGGGCAGGGCATGTCGTAGCGGCCGTGCACGATCACGCCGGGAATGCCGTGCAGCCGGTGCGCATCGCGCAGCAACTGGCCTTCTTCGAGCCAGGCGTCGTGCACGAAGTAGTGGTTCTCCAGCCGCGCGAAGGCCAGCGCGAAATGATCGCCAGCATGCGTTTCGGCGAGCGCCGAGCTCGGCAGCAGCGTGATGGTCTCGCCTTCCCACACGCTCCAGGCACGCGCCGCCTCGAGGCGCGCCGCCGCGTCGTCGCCGGTGAGCCGCTTGCGATAGGCCGCGATCATGTCGCCGCGCTCGGCCTCGGGAATGGGAGCCTGGAACTTCTCCCACTTGTCGGGGAACATCTCCGACACGCCGAACTGGTAGTACCAGTTCAGCTCGGCGCGGGTCACGGTGTAGATGCCGCGCAGCACCAGTTCGCTCACGCGCTCGGGGTGCTTCTGTGCATAGGCGAGGGCGAGCGTGGAGCCCCAGGAGCCGCCGAACACGAGCCAGCTGTCGACACCCGCGCGTTCGCGAAGGCGCTCGATGTCGGCCACCAGGTGCCAGGTGGTGTTGGCTTCCAGGCCGGCGTGCGGTTGCGACAGGCCGCAGCCGCGCTGGTCGAACAGCATCAGGTCGTAGCGCGCCGGATCGAACAGCCGCCGATGGTCGGGCGAGATGCCGCCGCCAGGGCCGCCGTGCAGGAACACCGCCGGCTTGGCGCCGGGCGTTCCCACCCGCTCGTAGCGGATGCGGTGGCCGTCGCCCACATCGAGCATGCCGCTCTCGTAGGGTTCGATCGGGGGATACAGCTGGCGCAGGTCGGGCATCGATGGTTCTCCTTCGTCGGGTGCCGGTGTGTCGAAGGCGAGCATATCGCCCGGTAGTTGGCCTGCGCGGCCTGCGCGGCCTGCGTGCCCGCCGCAAGGCAACCCGTGTCGCTTGACTGGCCTCCGGGGCCTTCCAGATACTCAACCGCATGGTTCACTCAACCGCGGATTCCGCAAGCGCTGAAGCTGTGGTTCGGGCCGGACGAGATCGTCGCGGCGCATCGAGCCCGAAAGCTGGCTGACCCTGGCCGACCGAGAGCGCGCGCATTGCCGGAGCGTCGACGAGACCCCATACTGGCGACTCCCACGACGCGATCGATCACCGGAGCCTTCCATGAGCAATGAACTGCGCAAGAAGCTGCATGACCTGGCCGAACTCTGCGACAACGCCCCCGACCCGCAGACCCGGGCCATCATCGAGGCGATCCGGCTCCAGACGGCGGTGCTGAACGAGCGGCTGTTCTCCATCGAGCTGCAATTGGGCGCGCTCAGCAAGCGCATGGAAAACACGCCCGAAAGCACGACCGGCTGAGGAGGCGCCGCTTTGTAGGGATAATCCCAGCCATGAGCGGCAACACCTTCGGAACACTCTTCGCGGTCACCAATTTCGGCGAGTCGCATGGCCCGGCCATCGGCTGCGTCATCGATGGCTGCCCCCCGGGCATGGAACTCAGGGAGGCCGACATCCAGGCCGACCTGGACCGCCGTCGCCCCGGCACCAGCCGCCACGTCACACAGCGCAACGAGCCTGACGCAGTGCAGATCCTCTCGGGCGTCTACGAGGGCAAGACCACCGGCACGCCCATCGCGCTGCTGATCCAGAACACCGACCAGCGCAGCAAGGACTACGGGCAGATCGCCCAGCAGTTCCGCCCCGGCCACGCCGACTACACCTACTGGAAGAAGTACGGCATCCGCGACCCGCGCGGCGGCGGGCGCTCATCGGCCCGGCTGACCGCGCCCACCGTGGCCGCCGGCGCAGTCGCCAAGAAGTGGCTGGCCGAAAAGTACGGCATGGTCTTCCGCGGCTGCATGACGCAGATCGGCGAAATCGCCATCCCGTTCGAGAGCTGGGACCACGTGCCCAACAATCCCTTCTTCGCGCCCGTCGCCGACGTGAGCGCGCTGGAGGACTACATGGACCGCCTGCGCAAGGCCGGCGATTCTTGCGGCGCACGCATCCGCGTCACGGCCACCAAGGTGCCCGTGGGCCTGGGCGAGCCGCTGTACGACAAGCTCGACGCCGAAATCGCCTACGCGATGATGGGCCTCAATGCAGTGAAGGCGGTCGAGATCGGCGCCGGCTTCGACAGCGTCGTGCAGCGCGGCACCACGCACGGCGACTCCATCACGCCCACCGGTTTCCTGAGCAACAACGCAGGCGGCATTCTTGGCGGCATCAGCTCCGGGCAAGACCTGGAAGTGAGCATTGCCATCAAGCCCACCAGCTCGATCATCAGCCCGCGCCAGTCCATCGACATCCACAACAACCCGGTCGAGGTCGTCACCAAGGGCCGCCACGACCCGTGCGTGGGCATCCGCGCGACGCCCATCGCCGAGTCGCTGCTGGCGCTGGTGGTGATGGAGCACGTGCTGCGCAACCGTGCGCAGTGCGGCGACGTGGAACTGCAGCAGCAGAACGCGGCCGAGAAGACCGAAGCCTCTTCGCCCAAGGCGTCCTTCCTCTAGTGTCCGCGCCGGCGTCCGTGGCCGCCGGGCGCGGCCATCTGCTGGCGTTCGCTGGCCTGTCGGCCAGCTATTTCGCGCACATCGGTTTCTTCAATCCCTACCTGCCGCTGTGGCTCAAGGACCTGGGGCTGCCGATCTTCACCATCAGCCTGCTGGCCTCGGTGCAGTCGATCACCCGGGTCTTCGCGCCCTATGCCTGGGGTGCGCTGAGCGACCACACCGGGCAGCGCGTGAAGCTGCTTCGCTTCAGCGCGGCGGTGGCGCTGGCCAGCTCTTTCGGGCTCTGGTGGCACGGCGGTGCCTGGTGGCTCGCGCTGGTGCTGCTCGTGATGTTCACGCACACCAGCTCGATGATGTCGCTCACCGAGGCCGCGATGGCACAGCTCGTGGCGGGCGACTGGGGCCGCTACGGGCGCATCCGGCTGTGCGGCTCGGCCGGTTTCCTGGTCACCGTGTTCTTCGCCGGCGAGTGGTTCGAGCGCTTCGGCATGAAGCACTTTCCGGCATGGGCCGCCGGCACGCTGGCCATCGTGCTGATCGCCACGATGAAGCTGCCCGACCTGCGCGAGCCGCCCGCCGCGCACGACGCCGTCAAGGTGCCCATCGGCCCGGTGCTGCGCAACCCCGCGGTGCGGTGGTTCTTCGCGGCGCTGTTCTTCCAGGTGATGTCGCACTTCTCGGTGTACGCCTTCTTCTCGCTCTACCTCGACTCCATCGGCTACAGCAAGAGCACCATCGGCCTGCTGTGGGCGCTGTCGGTGGTGGCGGAGATCGTGTGGTTCTTCCTGCAGGGCCGGCTGATCGGCCTGCTGCCGATGCCGCGCTGGATGCTGGTGTGCGGCATTGCCGCCGTCGCGCGGCTGGGCCTTACCGCGGGGCTGGGCGGCTTCGTCGCGGCGCTGATCGTGGCGCAGTGGCTGCATGCGCTGAGCTTCGCGGCGCATCACACGACCTGCATCGCGGTCGTGTCGCGCCGCTTTCCCGGCCAGCTGCGCGGGCGCGGACAGGCGCTGTTCACGGTGATCGGCTATGGCTTCGGCGGCGTGCTGGGCGTGCTGCTCGGCGGCGCGGTCGCGCAGGCCTTCGGCTATCGCACGATGTTCACCGCGGCGGCCGCGCTGGCGGTGCTCGGCAGTTCGTGTGCTTGGCGCGTGGTGACGCTGGAACGGGTGGAGCGCGCGGGCCGGGTGTGAGCTGACCGCGCTGGAAAGTGTCATGGGCCTTACATGCCCGCGTCACTGCAGATTTCTACGCTGCGCGCTTCGTCATCTTTTCTCCGAATTTCCCATGTCCGCTTCCGATGAATCGCGCGGTGCGCGCGCACCGCGCATCCTTCCGCCTGTCGAGTCGAATTCCCAAGAACAGAACAATGCCAGCAGCACTCCGCCGCGCCGCCAGGTGCTCAAGCTCGGCGCGTCGCTTCTGACCGTCGGCGGCAGCGGCGCCTTGCTCGCGGCCTGTGGTGGCGGCGGTGGCGGGGCACCTGTTCTCGGTCCGCTGCCCGCGCCTGCTCCAGCGCCGGCTCCCGCGCCTGCACCGCCGCCACCGGCTGCCGCAGCCAAGATATCCAGCTTCGCGCTCGCCGTGATGCCCGACACGCAGTTCTACGCGCGCTACGCCACCGCGGCCGAGAGCGACCAATACGACAAGCGCTTTGGCAGCGCTCCCTTCGCCGCACAGACGAAATGGATCGCCGCCAATGCGAAGGCTCTGAACATTCCATTCACCGTCCATCTTGGCGACGTGGTCGACCAGGTCGGAAAGCCCGATCAGTGGAAGGTGGCCGATGCCGCCATGAAGGTGCTCGAAGACGCAAAGCTGCCCTACAGCGTGCTGGCCGGCAACCACGACGTGCTCAGAGACATCGACTACAGCATCGACCCCGTGGGCGGCACCGACGCCAACCGCACTCCCGCCAACGAGCCCTACATCCAGTGGTTCGGCGCCGAGCGCGCGAAGAAGCAGGCCACCTTCGGCGCGCGCGACCCGAGCGGCTTCCACGAATACCACGTGTTCGAGGCGCAAGGCCAGAAGTTCATGGTGCTGTCTTTGTCATGGCGCATCTCCGACGCAGGCATTGCCTGGGCCCGCCAGATGATCGCGAAGAACCCGACGCTGCCTGTGATCCTGGTCAACCACCAACTGCTCAACATCGCACCTGACGGCACCAGCCCGCTAGAAACCGACTACGGCAAGATGCTGTGGGAAAAGCTCATCCGCGACAACGACCAGATCTTCATGACGCTCAACGGCCACCACCACGGTGCCGCCCATCTCACCAAGATCAACAACTTCGGCCGCAAGGTCGAGGAGATGGTGGTCGACTACCAGATGGCCTACCAGGGCGGCAATGGCCTGATGCGTCTCTACGAGTTCGACCTGACGAACAAGAAGATCAAGGTGCTGTCGTTCTCGCCCTGGGTGCCGCAGAAGCCCGCAGCCACGTTGAACGCCTTCGACCAGGCGGTGCTCACCACGCCCAACGAGGCCTTCGAGATCGACATGGATTTCGCACAACGCTTCGGCGGGTTCAACAGGAGCTTCGGCACAGGCAGCGCCACCGTCGACGGTTCCCTGGTCGACAAGGCTCGCGCGATGATTCTTGCCAACTACAAGGAACCTGCCACCGTGGAGCAGCGGCCCGCTGCGAACTCGGAGGACTATCCGAAAGTGGCGAACACGCTGGCGCACTGGCGCTTCTTTGGCGGCACCGTCAACCAGCCGGTGCTGCCGGGTACCGTGGTGCCCGACGTCACGGGCAACAACCCGCTGCATCGCGATGCGCTCAACCAGGGCGGCGTAGTGGGAGCCGCGGACGGCGACATCGTCTGGACGGAAGACCGGCACTACCTGTCGGCTGCGCCAGGGTCGGTGCGATTCCTCAACACCAACAAGAACACCCCAACGCTCAGTTACTTTCTGACCGACGCGGCGGCGCCGATCAATGCCCAGACGCTGGACAACGGATACACCATCGAAGCGTTCATCAAGATCGACAAGAGCTGGACCAGCAACAACCAGGCGTGGATGAACATCATGACGCGCGACGGTCGCCGCGGCGATCTGCCGGGCTTCACGGCGGGCGATGGCGAGTCGCCCCCGATGCTGTTTGCCATATCGAGCCTGCGCGAAGTGCAATGGGAAGTGGTGCCGAGCCCGAGCGCGCCTCCCGACCCCAAGACCAACTGGTCTGGCGAGGTGATCGCAGACCGCTGGGTGCACATCGCGATCGTGAACGACCCGGTGTCCCACGACACCACGATGTACGTGGAAGGAGCGCCGGTGCTGCGCAATGCGACCGCGGCGCGGGGGCTGGCGACGTTGTCGGCCACCTCTGCGTGGGTCGTGGGCGGTGGTTCGTGGGATGGAGCCCGCGCCGATGGCTTCTTCGGGAACATCGGCGAAGTGCGCGTGGTGGCTTCGGCCCTCGCATCTTCGCAGTGGCTCACGGCACGCAAGCCGGGCTGAGCCGAAATGCGGCGCCGTGCGTAGGGCTCCGGTCCTTGCGCATGGCGCTGTTGGCCGTGATGCGGGTGGAGAGGGCGATGCTCGTCAGCTGCCGTTGAAACCATTTATTTACCTGCATCCCGTTATTCGCATTCTTTTCGAATTCTTCGAAGAACAATTCCCCGGTTTTATGAATTGAAGACTTTTCAATTGCCTCTCCCGCTGGCTCCGCAATTAAAATAAAAGCAAATCGTGCAAGGGGAGGTGTATTTGATGTTCAATTTGTTAACGATATTCTTATTAGACGAATTGCGGTTAGGCGATTCGGCTTATAGCCTCTACGCGGCGCCGCAATGAGCAGCCGCCGCGTCACCATCCAGACTCCAGCCGGCGATGCATTGCAGTTCCAGCAACTGGTGGGCCGCGAGGCATTGAGCCAGCTCTATGCGTTCGACGTTGACCTGTTCGGCACCAGCAACGCGGTCGATGCCAAGGTGCTCCTGGGCAAGCCCGCGACAGTGGTCGTGGAAACCGAAAGCGGCGTGCGCCATCTCGGCGGCATCGCCACCCGCTTCGGCCTGCAGCAGGAAGACGCCCGCCATTCGTTCTACCGGCTGCGCCTGCGTCCGTGGCTGTGGCTGGCCACGCGGCGCAGCGACTTCCGGATCTTCCAGGCCAAGAGCGTGCCCGACATCATCGGAGAGGTCCTGGGGTCTTACGGCTACCCCGTGGAGCAGAAGCTCGCGCGCGGAGACTACCGGCGCTGGGACTACTGCGTGCAGTACCACGAGAGCGACTTCGACTTCGTCTCGCGGCTGTGCGAGCTCGAAGGCATCTACTACTACTTCAGGCACGAGGCCGCGCAGCATGTGCTGGTGTTCGCAGACGACATCGCCGGCTCGCACGGCCCGCTGCCGGGCGGCGAAGAAGTTCGCTACCACCCGCTGGAAAAGTCGGGCATGGGCCAGCGCGAGCGCATCTACGCGTGGGAGATCGCCGAGGAAGTGCGCTCCGGCCACCACTACAACGACGACTACGACTTCGAGAAGCCCAAGGCCGAGTTGTCCCACCTGCGGCAGATGCCGCCCGGGCACGACCACGACAGCTACGAGAACTACGAATGGCCCGGCGGCTTCACGCAGCACGGAGACGGCGAAACCTACGCCCGCATCCGCAATGAAGAGCAACTGAGCCAGCGCAACCGCGTGACCGGCCGCGCCAACCTGCGCGAGCTGGCCACCGGCCACACGCTGCGCCTCACCGGCCATCCGCGCGCCGACCAGAACCGCCAATACCTGCTGTTGAGCGTGAGCTACCACCTGCGGGAGAACCTCCAGGCGAGCGAGGGCGCCGAGGGTGCCGAGGGCTCGGTGCAACTGTTCGCCTTCGACGCGCAGCCCACCAGCTACCCCTGGCGCCCCGTGCGCACCACAACCAAGCCGCGTACGCGCGGCCCGCAGACCGCGATGGTGGTGGGCCCGGCGGGCGAGGAGATCTGGACCGACAAGTACGGGCGCATCAAGGTGCAGTTCCACTGGGACCGCCTCGGCCAGGAGAACGAGCATTCGAGCTGCTGGGTGCGCGTGTCCACCGCGTGGGCGGGCGCCACTTTCGGCATGACCAGCGTGCCGCGCGTCGGCATGGAGGTCATCGTCGACTTCCTCAACGGCGACCCCGACTACCCGATCGTCACCGGCTGCGTGCACAACGCCGACACCATGCCCTCGTGGGAACTGCCGGGGCAGAAGCACCTGTCGGGCATCAGGAGCCGCGAGCTCGGAGGCGGGCGCGGCAACCATCTCGTGCTGGACGACACGCAGGGCAAGATCCAGGCGCAGCTGCGAAGCGACCACCAGGCCAGCCAGCTGAGCGTGGGGCACATCGGGCGCATCGAGGACACCGCGGGGCGCAAGGAGCCGCGAGGGCAGGGGTTCGAACTGCGGACCGACGGGCATGGCGTGTTGCGCGCGGCCAGGGGCCTGCTCGTCACGACCGAGACGCGCGCCAACGCTCAGGCCCACACCACGGACATGGGCGAGACCGTGGCGCGGCTCACCCAGGGGCGCGATCTGCACGAGAGCCTGGGAGACGCCGCGCGCAACGCCAATACGCACCAGGCTGGCGACCAGGACGAGGTGGCGCGCGGCCTGAAGGAACAGATCGACGCCATCAAGGGCCAGGGCGGCAACAGGGAGCAGGGCGAGTTCCCCGAGTTCCAGGAGCCGCACCTCACGCTGGCCAGCCCGGCGGGCATTCAGACCACGGCGCTCGCCTCCACCCACATCGTGAGCGTGGAGCACACGGCCGTCAGCAGCGGTGCGCATGCGAGCTTTGCCGCGGGCAAGAGCTTCCTGGTGAGCGCAAAGGATGCGGTGCGCATGGTCGCGTTCAACAACGGCATCCGCATGGCGGCAGCGGCGGCCGACATCGACATCACCGCGCTGAAGGACAGCATCAACGTGCTGGCCAAGCTGAACATCAAGCTCGAAGCCAACCGCATCACCATCACTGCCAAGGAAGAGGTGCTGATCAACGGCGGCAGCAGCTACACGCGCTGGAACGCAGGCGGCATAGAGAGCGGGACCGGCGGCTTGTGGCGCGCGCATGCGTCGTCGCATTCGATGGTGGGGCCGAAGAGCGACGGGCAGCCACGGTTGCCGCAGCCGCCGCAGTTGCCGCGCGGGCAGCTCGACCTGTACCACCAGTACGTCAAGGCGGACGGTGCCAGGCGCCGGGGTGTGAAGCAGGGCGACTACACCGTGGTGGATTCCGAAGGCGCAACGCATACCGGCAAGCTCGATGCCAACGGCTTTGCCTCGTTGTCCGGCCTGCCGCTCGGGCAGGCCAAGGTCACTTTCGGCGGCGACCCGAGCGACCCTTGGGACAAGGGCAGCTACTTCGGCGAAGCAGACCGTTGGCCCGCGCGGGCGGCGAGCGACAAGGCAGTCGATTCGCAAGGCGGCGGCGGCAGCTTTCTGGGCGGTGTTGGAGGAGGTTCGATGGCGGGGCTCGCAGGCGCTGGTGCCGATGCACTCGGCTCGCTCGGCAGCCTGGGCGGTGCTGCCAGCGGTGCGCTGGGCAAGGCAGGCGGCCTCGTGAGCCAGGTCGGCCAGGCAGCGGGCGCGGCGCAGCAGGCTGTGGGTGCCGTGCAGGCCGTCCGGCAGGGCGGTGCCAAGGCGCTGCTCGGACAGGTAGGCCAGGCCGCCACCGGCATGGCTGCACAGAGCGTGGGCGCGATGGTGCCCAAGCTGCCTGCGCTGCTGCCGGGCCAGATGCCGGGCTTCGCTGGCTGACACAGCCGGCGCCGCTCGGCAACCACAAGAAATCAAGGGAGAGATTCGCGCATGGCTGACCAGCCCCCACAGAACAACGACGCGCAAGGAGCGCAAGCCAAGGAACGCGAGCGCCAGGTCGCGGTGGCGCCGCTCAACACCATCGGCGTGGAAGACATCGGCGCCGGCGCCGCCAAGATCGACAGGTGGCTGCGCAAGCTCACCAACGACTACGTCACGCTGAATGTGCTGACCACTTTCGCGGGCAGCCTGCCGATCATCGGCAACATCATGGCGCTCATCGACGCGGTGTGGGACATCGTCGAGATGGTCACGAAGAAGGCCTACTCCGACGTGCTGCAGTGGGTGAGCCTGGCGATCAACCTGCTGGGCGTGATTCCGTTCCCGCCCGCCACGGGCGCGGCGCGCATGAGCCTTCGGCCCATGCTGCACCTGCTGAAGCAGGAAATCGCCAAGTCGGCCAAGAACGTGGCGCCCAACCTCGGCGAGGCGTTCATGGCCGTGGTCATCACCCACCTGAACGACACTATCGCCGGCACGCTCGACAAGTTCGTGGACGAGGCGCTCGGCTACCTCGACGGCTTCCTGAAGTCTTGCGCGGAGAAGGTCGACGGCATTGCCGATGCGCTGATCGGTGCGCTGCAGGTGGCGCTGGGCGAGAAGCCTGTGTTCTCGACCGGCGCCGTTGCCGAGAAGAGCACCTACGACCCGAATACGCAGAGCACCTGGAGCCGCATGATGGCGGCTGCCGCCGAGGCCGCGAAGAAGTCCGCCAACTACGTCGCCGCAACCGCGAGCCACTACGCGTTGCCCGACAGCGCCAAGCTGCTGATCCGGGACACCGTCTCCAGCCTGACCGACATCAAGGGCCTGGCTCGCCAGCAGATCATGCGGCTGGGCGACGAGAGCCTGCAGTACGGCATCAAGTGGATGATCAAGATCCTCAAGGATGCGCTGCTCAAGCGAAGGGGAAAGCACGGCGCGACCCTTTCAGCAACCAACGGGGCGCAGGTCCAGGACAAGAAGCCCGGCGGCGAGCAAGGCGCAACGACCGCCCAGGCCCCGGCCAGTGGCGACCCGGGCTGCAAGAGTTGCGCGACGGCTGCCGCCGGCGGCGCCATCAGCCTGGCCACCGGCTGCGAGAGCTTCAGCCACACCGACTTCGTGCTGAGCGCGCCCTTGCCCATCGGCTGGACGCGCACCTACCGCAGCAACCTCGGCGCCTTCGACCAGGGCAGCCTCGGCGCGCGCTGGATCACGCCGTACAGCACGCGCGTGGACATTGCCAAGGCCCTCAAAGGCCGCCGCCAGGGTCGGATGAGCTTGATCTATCACGGCATCGACGGCCGCAGCCACGCCTTCCCGTTGCTGGCCGTGGGCCAGGGCCATCACGACCCGATCGAGGAGATCACGCTTACGCGCCTGAGCGAGCGCTTGCTGGTGGTGGACTTCGGCAAGCCCGTGCCCTCCGGCCAGGCTGCCGACTGGCGCGAGACCTACGAACTGGTGGACACCGTGCCCGCCAAGGCCGCTTCGCAGGGCAAGCAGCATTTCCGGCTGGTGGCGCAGCACACGATAGGCGGCGCCGCCATCGGCCTGCGCTACGACCATGTGATTGCCGCGACCGGCGAGCAGGTGCTCAGCGACATCGTCAGCAAACAGGGCGAGGTCGTCATCGCCCACGTCGGCACCCAGCCCGACGCCCGCACCGGCCTGATCAAGTCCCTGTGGGAACTGAAAGACGGCCAGGTGGTCCGCCAACTGGCCGCCTACACGCACGACGCCGAAGCCGACCTCGTCATCGCACAGGACGAGAACGGCGCCGGCTGGCAATACAGCTACAGCCATCACCTCGTGACCCGCTACACCGACCGTACCGGCCGGGGAATGAACCTGCAGTACGACGGCACCGGCGTCGACGCCAAGGCCATGCGCGAATGGTCCGACGACGGCAGTTTTGCACTCAGGCTCGAGTGGGACCGCAACATCCGCCTCACCTACCTGACCGACGCCGTCGGCGGCGAGACCTGGTACTACTACGACGTGCTGGGCTACACCTACCGGATCATCCATCCGGACCAGCGCGAGGAATGGTTCCTGCGCAACGACGCCAAGAACATCACGCGCCATATCCATCCTGACGGCACTACCGACGACTACGTCTACGACGCCAGGGGCAACCTCAAGACGCACACCCGCGCGGACGGCAGCAGCATTCACTACGAATACGACGTGCGCCACCGCGTCACGGGCATCCTCGATGCCGAAGGCGGCGTCTGGAAGCGCGAGCATGACGCGAAGGGCAATCTCACCGAAGAGATCGATCCGCTCGGCCACAAGACCGGATACGCCTACGACGAGGCCGGCCAGCCCGTGCGCATCACCGATGCCAAGGGTGGCGTGAAGACACTGGCCTATACGCCCGCTGGCCAACTGGCGAGCTACACCGATTGCTCCGGCAAAGTCAGCGCATGGGACTACGACAGCCGTGGACGCCTGACCAAGGCTACCGACGCTGCAGGCCAGGCAACGCGCTATCGCTACACCCCCGTGGGCGAGACGGCCTCTCGCGGCGACGGCAACCATCCGGGCCAGCTCGAAGAAGTCATGCTGCCCGACGACACCAGTGAGCACTTCGTACACGACGCCGAAGGCCGCCTGCTTGGGCACTCCGATGCGCTGGGACGCCGCACGCGCTACAGCTACACCCGCGCCGGCCTGGTCGCGGGCCGCGTCGATGCCGCAGGCCACACGCTGCGCTATCACTGGGACCTGATGGGACGGCTCACCGAACTGCACAACGAGAACGGCAGCCGCTACG
Source organism: Variovorax sp. MPBD4-3 (assembly GCF_058809745.1). Lineage (NCBI taxonomy): Bacteria > Pseudomonadati > Pseudomonadota > Betaproteobacteria > Burkholderiales > Comamonadaceae > Variovorax > Variovorax sp. MPBD4-3. Next base: position 12,358 of record NZ_JBXASW010000054.1, on the reverse strand, counting down.
ACTTCAGCTACGACCCGGTGGGCAGGCTGCTCGAAGAAGTCGGTTTCGATCGCAAGGCCACCCAATACCGCTACGAAGCAAGTACCGGCGTGCTGGCCGAGGTTGTCGAGGCGGGCCACAGCACCACGCTCGAATTCGACGCGCTCGGCCGCCTGGCCGAACGCCGGGCTGGCGAGCAGTCGGAGCGCTTCGCATACGACGGTAACGGACGCCTGGTCGACGCCTCCAACAACGACGCCCGGCTGCAGTGGTTCTATGACCGCGCGGGCAACCTTGTGCGCGAACATCACCACTACCAGGATAGCGGACGCACGGCGGTCTGGCGCCACGGCTATGACGAACTCAACCAGCGCGTGACCACCATCCGGCCGGACGGCCACATCACGCAATGGCTGACCTACGGATCGGGTCACGTGCATGGGTTGCTCATCGACGGGCACGACGTCCTGGGCTTCGAGCGCGACGACCTGCATCGCGAGATTGCGCGCGAGCAGGGCAACGGACTGAGGCAAATGCAGCGCTACGACCCGGCCGGCAGATTGCTGGAGCAGCAGATCGCGCAGACCAGGCCCGCCGCGGCCGAGGCCGTTGGCATTCGCCGCAGCTATGCGTACGACAAGGCGGGGCAACTGATCGCCATCGGCGACAGCCGCCGCGGCAACCTGAGCTACCGGTACGACCCGGTGGGACGCCTGCTCGAAGCCAACAGCCGACTGGGACGCGAGACCTTTGCGTTCGATCCGGCGGGGAATATCGGCAGTCCGACCGATGTCGGCGCGGATGCGCAGGCATCGGGCCGAATCACCAACCGTGTTGCCGTTCGCCTCGACGGTGACGGCCGCAGCCTGGCCGGTAGGCTGATGGACAACCTGCTGAAGGACTATGCCGGCACCCACTACAAGTGGGACGAGCGCGGCAACTTGATCGAGCGCAGCCGCAACGGTGACAAGACTGCGTTCACGTGGGACGGCTACAACCGCTTGCGCAGCGCCGAAACATTCGGCGAGACCACGAGCTTCAGCTACGACCCGCTGGGCCGGCGCATCGCCAAGCGCACGTCACGCGCGACGACCCTGTTCGGGTGGGACGGCGACACACTGGCGTTCGAGAGCACGCAGAGCACGGAAGCGCGGCAGGAACAAATGTGGCGCGGCGACAGCGTCCACTACATCCACGAACCCGGTTCGTTCGTCCCCCTGATGCAGATCAGGCAGGCGCATGCCGTTGCGTTGAGCGAGACCACCGATGTGAAGGCGCTGGTCGCGGACAACGGGGGACGCTACGACATCGAGAAGGACCCGTTATGGAATGGAGAACAGAGCCGACCACCCGCGCCGTTCGGCAAGGAAGAGATCGCCTTCTACCAGTGCGATCACCTGGGTACGCCGCAGGAGCTGACGGATCACGAGGGGCGTGTGGCCTGGTCGGCGAGCTACAAGGCTTGGGGGGAGGCGAGGCAGGCGATCAGTGAGGCGGGCAGAAGGGCTGGCTTCCGGAACCCTATCCGCTTCCAGGGGCAGTATTGGGATGACGAGACGGGGCTGCATTACAACCGGTATCGGTATTACGATCCACACTCTGGGCGATTCGTTAGTTCTGATCCAATAAAAATATTGGGTGGGCTGAATATTTTTGCGTACGCAAAAAACCCAAATAGTTATGTTGATCCGCTGGGACTGACGACAACACCGTCAACGATCACCGCGTCTGAAATTACTGACAAGACGCGATCCGAAATAAGAGCGCTGGCAACTGCCAAGGGATTAACTCCTACTGGGCAGCCCGATTCCTCTGGATTGCCTCGAAAATGGAAATGCCCATGCACCGGAAATCAACGATTGCGCTTGGATCGAGGTCACATTGACCAGCAAACGGGACTACCTTATAACGATCCTAAAGCAGCGGTTGATCATGTGCATGCTTATCAGCCAGATGGAATAACGAAGGTTGTATCGCCAGTTGATGGGAATGCACATTTTCCGACGAAAGGACCATGAAAGTGAAAGAATCTATGAAGCGCTATACATTGGCGGACGGTTGTGTTGATGTTTGGATTGAGCAAGACTCGTCTATTCAATTAAAGGCGATATCGAAATTCGGAGATCCTGTTGAGCTTACGGTCGATGAAGTTCGGGTGTTGGCTGAAAATCTAAGACGTTTGGCTGAGCTCTTGGATGAAATGGATCGGTAGTTTTAATTCTTTGGAGTTTTTGGTATTGATCGAGAAATTTGAATGATTGTGCAATAGTGCCTGTCGGATGTGTTTTTTTTGGGGGGCTGCATTATGCATTCATTGAATTTGAACTATCTACGCGGCCTCTATGAATTTTTGCTTGGCAAAAGTGATGAGTGGTTGGAGTCGTTTGACATTAACTCGGCCACCAATCAGGCTGATTTGATTGAGAAGATGAAGATTGGATTTTCGAAATTTGGTCCGACTTCAAAGGCAAATGTAGTCCGTGGGCTGCATTTCATGTTGATCAACTACTCGGATGACTGTTTGTGGAGGAAGGCAATTCCACATGATCTTCCTCTTGACCGGGTGGTAGATAGGAAAGCCTACCTGGAGAAGATAATCCTTGGGTTGACGGGAAGTCTTTCGTGTTTAGAGGACTTGGGGAATTTTTTGTTAATCGATGAAATTGGAGTAAATGGATTGAATTACTCGGAGTAGCCGAGATTGAGTGAATTTTGGCGACGCGTATTTTTGATGAATGCAGAAAATGAGTGCTCAAATAATCATCCTCAACCACGACCTCTGGCGCAAAGGCACTGGCGGCGCGCCCGCTGGCTTGACCGGCCAAGCCGACAGCTCCGTCTACGTGGGCCTCAACCTGAACCTTGCGCAGTTCGCATCCAGCACCTTCTCTGCAAGCAGCTTCACGAGCACCACGTTCAAGCAAGCGGGCTGGACTGCGTGCCAATTCAGCAACTGCACTTTCAGGGCATGCGACTTCGAAGGCATCGCCATTTCCGGCTGCACGTTCGTCAATTGCACATTCAGCCATTCGCAGTTCAACGCAGCCCGGCTCAGCGACTCAGCCTTCAGCCGATGCACCTGGACCGATCTCAATTTCGACGGCAACACGTGGTCGAGCCTCGACGTGCTCGACTGCCGCGGTAACCGAATCCAGGCCAGCAACCTGCAAGGGGAGCGCGTGAACTTCGCGGGAAGCGAGTTCGAAGACATGAGTTTCGAGAACGCCCGGATCAACAGCTGACAGCGATCCAGGCTAGGGCCTGCTAACACAACCGCAAGTCATCAGAGATGAGAGCGAAGCCGATGAATGCGGTGAACATGACGTCGAGCTTCTCGAATCGGGAGAAGATGCGCCGATAGGAGCCGACGGAACAAGCGCTCGACTTCATTGCGGCGCTTGTACATGGCACGGTCGTATTCCCACGGTTAGACGCGAGTGCGCAGTGGCGGGACGACAGGGATAAAGCTCAGATCGAGCGCAAGCTAGCGAGTCTCGTTGCCTTCATATATGGCATCGAGTACCTGCAAGTTCGACAAGCTGACATTGCCTCGCTGAGTCGGCAAGAAGTCTTCGATCTGCTCAAACTGCGCTCGTGTGATCTCCATGCCAGCAATGTCGCTCGAACACGCAATGAGCCCAAATAGTGTTACAGGCCGTAGAGGCAGGTAGGAAAGATGGCAGTAACAGAAGGCCCGCAACAACAAGGCCAGAAGCCGACCGTGCGCGAACCCCAGACGGCGGTGGCGCCGCTGAACACGATCGTGAAGGAAGACGTCGCGGCTGCGAGCAAGGCGGTGGATGAGTGGCTGCGTTCGTTCAGCGGCGGCTACGTGACGCTGGAGCGCCTGACGATGGTGCTGGGCAGCATCCCGATCGTCGGCAACATCATGGCGCTGGTGGATGTGTTCCTGGACATCATCAACATCGTCGAGAAGAAGGCCAAGGACAGCGTCGATGCGTTCCTGAACTGGGAGCCTGCGGCCCACGCTGCACCTGGTGAAGCAGGAGCTGAAGACGGCGGCGTCGAACCTTGGCGAGGCCATCGTCACGACGCTGGTGGGGCACCTGAACGCCACCATCATGGGCGAGCTGGACAAGTTCATCGACGGTGCGATCGCCAAGCTCGACGGCATCCTCTAGAGCTGCGCGGACCTGGCCGACAAGATCATCGACAACCTGGTGGACGTGATCAAGGCGCAACCGTCTTACACAGAAGGCCAGAAGGTGCAGCTGATATCGTGCGAGACCGGCAAGGGCGCCGACCCCTACGCCCAGAAGCTGGCCAACGAGCTCAATGCGCCTGTCGTGGCGCCCGACAAGCTCCTGTGGATCTGGCCCCACGGTGCCTACAAGCCCGCCGGCCAGAAGGCCGACGGCACCATGGACACCGCCGATCCCGGCGTCTGGCATACCTTCAACCCAAAGTCATGAAGAACATCGATCTCAGGTTCGGCGCGAAGCTGGCAGTGCTGCTTCCTCTTCTTCTGAACCTTCCAGTCTCTTACGCAACGGAGAACCGAACCATGGACAAGCCCGACGCCGCACCAGCCTCTTCCTCGTCGCCCATCTCGGGCGCGCGGTCCTTCGCATTGACGGACGCGCAACGAGCCGAACTGGTCACGAAGGCCGAGGCCGGCGACGCCGAAGCCGCGTTCCGTCTCTCGCTGTACTACACCTTCGCGTCTTCCGACGACGTTCAGCGCACCCGCTGGCTGACGGCAGCGGCCAAGGCCGGGCACGTCGTGGCGCAGCACAACCTGGCCTACGACCTCTACATGAGCGGCAAGGACCTCGCCGAGGCCGCGCACTGGGCGGCGGAGTCGGCGAAGAACGGCAATGCGGAGGCGGGCGACCTGCTCAAGGAAATCGAAGCGGCACGCGCGAAGGCCCGGGGCTCGCGTCCGTGAGTTCGGTCTTGCCGCTGTTTGAAATCGAATCGCCGGGGCGGCTGGTGCTCAACACTCCAATCGTGATGGCATTGGCGAACGCTTTCGGGCTGTTCGAGAAGGCGGACCAACCGAGGGGCATCGAATGTCTTCCCAAATCATCATCCTCGCCCACGACATGTGGCGCAAAGGCGCAGGCGGCGCTCCCGCCGGACTCGTCGGCCAGGCCGACAGCTTTGCCTACGCCGGGCTCGACCTGGGCCTTGCCCAGTTCGCCTCGACGACCTTCGCAGGCACGAGTTTCACGGCCACGAGCTTCAGGCAGGCGGGCTGGAGCGGCTGCCAGTTCACGGGCTGCAGCTTCAGCCAGTGCGACTTCGGCAGCATCTCGATCACGGGGTGCACCTTCGTCAACTGCAGCTTCACGCGCGCGAACTTCGACGGCGCGAGCATCGGAAGCAGCACCTTCAGGCAGTGCCAGTGGGACGACATCAGCTTCGCCGGCGGCAGCTGGAACGACGTCGGCGTTCTGGACTGCAGCGGCACCGTAGTGCACGCGCAGGGGCTGCAGGGACGCAGCGTTGACTTCACGGGCAGCACCTTCGAACAGCTCGAGTTCCAGGGCGCCAACATCAACTGAGCCCTCACCGGCACCTCATCACTTCATCTATTCCATGATCATGAAAAACATCAAGCCCACCCTTGTCGCCGCTGTCTTCCTGGGCGTCGCTTCTCTATGTGCTGCGCAAGCGGAAACGAAAACCACGCTGACCAAGCTGCACCAGAGTTACGAGAAGCAGGGCCGTCGTGCGCTCGGCATGCCTGAATACGGCAAGCGCGTGCAGTTCGCGGCGGTGGTCATCGAAGCGTCCGATTCCTTCGGCGGTACGTCGCTGATCCGCGTTGCCGACGTGCGCGGCAGCCAGGAGCTGGCGCGCCTGACACCTACGGACGACGCGCAGAGCCAGAGGATGGGCGAGATGCGCAGCGGTGCGAAGTTCACCGCGAGCTGCGAGGTCGGCTTCGCGATGGGGTCGGCATTTCTCACGATGAAGGACTGCGTGATCCAGCCTTGAAGAGCATCGATTCACAGCACTGACAAGACAAGGCATCAGCCAGAGGCAGGGAGAGAAGATGGCAGAAAAAGAGGGCCCGCAACAGCAAGGCCAGAAGCCGACTGAGCGCGAACCCCAGACGGCGGTGGCGCCGCTGAACACGATCGTGAAGGAAGACGTCGCCGCGGCGAGCAAGGCGGTGGACGAGTGGCTGCGTTCGTTCAGCGGCGGCTACGTGACGCTGGAGCGCCTGACGATGGTGCTGGGCAGCATCCCGATCGTCGGCAACATCATGGCGCTGGTGGATGTGTTCCTGGACATCATCAACATCGTCGAGAAGAAGGCAAAGGACGGCGTCGATGCGTTCCTGAACTGGGTGAGCCTGGGCATCAACCTGATCGGGCTGATTCCGATACCGCCGAGCATGGCGGCCGCGCGCATGAGCCTGCGGCCCACGCTGCACCTGGTGAAGCAGGAGCTGAAGACGGCGGCCTCCAACCTTGGCGAGGCGATCGTCACCACGCTGGTGGGCCACCTGAACGCCACCATCATGGGCGAACTGGACAAGTTCATCGACGGTGCGATCGCCAAGCTCGACGGCATCCTCAAGAGCTGCGCGGACCTGGCCGACAAGATCATCGACAACCTGGTGGACGTGATGCGCCGGGTGCTGGGCCAGAAGGACCTGTTTGCGGTGGGCACGCCGGCGTCGCCGGAGACCAAGGTATACGACCCGAAGACGCAGAGCACGTGGAGCCGGATGTGGGGCACGGCGGTGCGCTACACCAAGCAGTCGGCGAACTACGTGGCGAAGGCGGCGGCCAGCCAGCTGCCCGATGGCCTCGCGAGCAGGGTCAACGGTGTGATCGGGCAGATGCTGGACTTCAAGCAGCAGCTGCGTGGGCAGCTCTCGAGGCTGGCGGACAAGGAGTCGCAGGCCAGCATCATGTGGCTGCTGCACAAGTTGCGTGATGCGCTGCTGAAGAGGAAAGGCCAGCGCGCGGCGATCGTGGCTCCGCAGGCGGGAGCCAAGGCAGAAAAAGAAAATCCCGGGACGCAGCTCAGTCACATCAACAAGCAAGCCGATGCACAAGGAACCGCAGGCTGCAAGAACTGCCCCGCGCCGGCACGCAAAGGGGCTTCCATCAGCCTTGCCACAGGCAACGAGAGCTTCACCCACACAGACTTCGTGCTCGCAGCACCGCTGCCGATCGAATGGGCGCGCACCTACGCCAGCGACCTCGATGCCTTCGACCGGGGCAGCTTGGGCGCTCGCTGGATCACCCCCTACAGCATGCGCGTGGACATCACCACGCCCGCGCGAGGCGCACGCCAGGGCCAGCCCAGCCTGCTCCACCACGCCGCAGATGGCCGCAGCCATGCGTATCCGGTGCTGGCCGCGGGCCAGAGCTACTTCGACGCGATCGAGGAAGTCCGCGTCTTGCGCCTGAGCGAGAGCCTGCTGGTGCTGGACTTCGGCAAGCCGTTGCCCGAAGGCGAGCAGAGCGATTGGCGCGAGATCTACGAGTACGTCGACGGCAAGCAGCCCCACTTCCGCCTTGTCGCCCAGCAGGCGAAGGACGGCATGGCCATCGGCCTGCGCTACGACCACGTCATTGCAGAGACGGGCGAGCGCGTGCTCAGCGACATCATCAGCAAGCATGGCGAAGCCGTCATGGCGCACGTGGGCACGAAGCCCGATGCGCAGACCGGACTCATCCAGTCGCTGTGGGAGCTCAAGGACGGCCAGGTCGTGCGTCAATTGGCCGCCTACACGCACGACGCGCAGCGCGACCTCGTCGCCGCGCAGGACGAGGACGGCGCGAGCTGGCGCTACACCTACAGCCACCACCTCGTGACCCGCTACACCGACCGCACCGGCCGGGGCATGAACCTCGAGTACGACGGCACCGGCCCCGACGCCAAGGCCGTGCGCGAGTGGTCCGACGACGGCAGCTTCGCGCTGAAGCTGGAGTGGGACAGGAACATCCGGCTGACCTACGTGACCGATGCGCTGGGCGGGGAGACCTGGCACTACTACGACATCCAGGGCTACACCTACCGCATCATCCATCCGGACGGTCTGCAGGAGTGGTTCTTCCGCGATGACGCGAAGAACGTCACCCGCCACGTGCATACCGACGGCACGACCGACGACTACACCTACGACCCCGACGGCAACCTGCAGACGCACACGCGCGCGGACGGCAGCCGGGTCCACTACGAGTACGACAGCCTGCATCGCCTGACGGGCATCCGCGATGCGGAGGGCGGCGTGTGGAAGCGCGACTACGACGCGCAGGGCCATCTCACCGAAGAGATCGATCCGCTGGGGCACAAGACCGAGTACGCCTACGACAAGGCCGGCAGGCCCGTGCGCATCACCGATGCCAAGGGCGGCGTGAAGACGCTCGCCTACTCCGCGTCGGGCCAACTGCTCAGCTACACCGACTGCTCCGCAAAGACCAGCCGCTGGGATTACGACGAACGAGGCCGGCTCACCAAGGCTGCCGACGCCGCCGGCAACGCGACCGGATATCGCTACGCTGCCGGCCAGCTCGAAGAAATCGTGCTGCCCGACCAGACGAGCGAGCAGTTCGAGCACGATGCCGAAGGCCGGCTGCTGAAGCACACCGACGCGCTGGGGCGCGCCACGCGCTACAGCTACACGCGCGCCGGCCTGATCGCCGGCCGCACCGACGCCGCGGGCCGCTCGCTCAAATACCACTGGGACCTTCTGGGCCGCCTGACAGAACTGCACAACGAGAACGGCAGCCGATACGACTTTCGCTACGACCCGGTGGGCCGCCTGCTGGAAGAAACCGGCTTCGACCGCAAGGCTACGCAGTACGTGCACGAAGAGACGACGGGCGTGCTCGCCGAAGTGGTCGAGGCGGGCCACCGCACAGAACTCGAATTCGATCCACTCGGCCGCTTGAGCGAACGCCGCGCCGGTGGCCAATCCGAACGCTTCGCCTACGACCGCAACGGCCGCCTGCTGGAGGCGACCAACAGCGACGCGCGCCTGCAATGGTTCTACGACCCGGCCGGCAACCTGACGCGCGAGCATCACCACTACCTGCAGCGCAAGCGCACGGCTGTCTGGCAGCACCGCTACGACGAACTCAACCAGCGCATCGCCACCGTGCGGCCCGACGGGCACGTCATCCAATGGCTGACATACGGCTCAGGCCACGTGCACGGCCTGATGATCGACGGCCAGGACATCCTCGGCTTCGAGCGCGACGACCTGCACCGCGAGGTCGCACGCGAGCAGGGCAACGGCCTGAGCCAGCGGCAGAAGTACGACCCGGCAGGTCGGCTGCTCGAGCAGCAGATCTCGCGCACCAGTTCTGGCGCCATCGAATCGACCACAGGCATCCAGCGCCGCTACAGCTACGACAAGGCCGGCCAGCTGATTGGCATCGGCGACAGCCGCCGAGGCAACCTGAGCTACCGCTACGACCCGGTGGGCCGTCTGCTGGAGGCCAACAGCCGAGTGGGGCGCGAGACGTTTGCATTCGACCCGGCGGGCAACATCGTCGACCCGCCGGCGACCAACGACCCGCTCAGGCACCCTGCCAACAAGTTGCTGGACAACCTGCTGAAGAACTACGCCGGCACCAGCTACCGCTACGACGAACGCGGCAACATGACCGAGCGGGTGCGCCACGGCTGGCGCACCGTCTTCGCATGGGACGGCTTCAACCGCATGACGGCGGCGACCGACCAGCGCGGCATCACCACCTCCTTCAGCTACGACGCGCTGGGTCGTCGGCTCTCCAAGAGTTCTGGCGAGACCACGACACTGTTCGGCTGGGACGGCGACGTGCTCGCGTTCGAGAGCACGCAGAGCAAGTCAGCGATGGAGGAAGGCGGCGAGCACGGCTGGAGCGTGCACTACATCCACGAGGCGAACTCGTTCGTGCCGCTGGTGCAGGTGCGCCGGGCGCGCGCGATGGCGCTGAGCGAGACGACGGATGCGAAGGCGTTGATGGAAGCCAATGGCGGCGTCTACGACATCGAGCAGGATCCGTTGTGGAACGGCGAGCAGAGGCAGGTGCCGCGGGCGTTCGACAGAAGGGAGATGGCGTTCTATCAGTGCGACCATCTGGGCACGCCGCAGGAACTGACGGACCATGAGGGAAGCATTGCCTGGTCGGCGCAGTACAAGGCGTGGGGGGAGGCGCGGGAGGCGATCAGCGAGGCGGGGCTAAGGGCGGGGTTCAGGAATCCGGTTCGGTTCCAGGGGCAGTACTGGGATGAAGAGACGGGGCTGCACTACAACCGGTATCGGTACTACGACCCGCAGGCTGGGCGGTTCGTGTCGAAAGATCCAATCAAGCTCGCCGGTGGTAATAATATTTATCAATATGCGCCTAATCCAATAAGGTGGTTTGATCCACTGGGATTAATAAAGCTCGGGTATGACAAAAATGATAAATCTTGGAGTACGCCGAATGGTTTGATTTATGGTCAGGGGTCGGCGCATGGCAATCGAATTAAGCATGTTTTGGAGCATGAGTCACCAGATGCAAATAAATCGACTCATTCAGTGTTTTGTACCTGTAAGAGAGGTGGCTCGTTGGATTTGGTTGATGAGGCTTGGGCGAAGCGCGGCCAGCCTTTGGCCAACGATCCTGGTGCTTATGTTATTCCAATGGGTAGGGCGGTGGGGACCAACGGAGAGAAGAATATAAAATTAATTACTCGTCCAGGAACTAATAGGGTTATTACGGCATATCCAGTGAATTGAAGGGTTGATATGATTTGTCCGCGTTGTGAGCAAGATGAAATTGTTGAAGCCAAAATCAAAGCTACCGGGAGTTCTATTTTTATCTGCCCTGAGTGTGACGCGATGTGGTTGTCAAGTAATCGAATTGACTCTGCTAACTTTCTTGACTATGGGACTTATATGGAGTCGATAGGATTGACTCAGTTGTGGGACGAGTTGAGCGTAATGAGGCGAATTTAGTGCATAGGTGACTTCGAATCATTTTGTTAAACTTTTTCCTAAATGATTTAAGTTAATAGCTATTGGATTTAAGGCGAGATTCGGGGGTGATGGTAGATTTCATGTTCAGTCTTTAAATGTGCAGTCGCTCAGTCTTGGTGGTTTGTTTCCGCCCACTAAATAGGTCTGGAGAAGTGTGCAGTGAGTTAATAGGTGATGAGGGGAGCATGCCTGGTGGCGTAGCATAAGACTGTGAAGGAGACTGAACGGCGTGAAAGCGAATTCAATTGGGTGCGAAGAAAACGATGCCGCTCGCCGACTCGAGTCTGATGAAAAATTATGGATTTCGCTTTGCTTGAATTTTCAGGATGGACTGGAGAAAATGTAAGAAGTCAAGGGGTGAGTAAATTATATTTCGGTCGTCCCGAAGGCCCTGTTGATTTTTTCAATAGAAAGAGCTGGGAGAATTATTGGAAAATTGAAAATCAATTTATCGTTTAAGGGCGGCTCTAAGTGCTGCTGGGCCAACACTCCAAGTGCTCGTCGCCTCGCTTTTAAAGGCTCGCCCTAGACATGCCAAAATCGGTTTGCTTGAACGCCTATTTCAGATTGTTGCGGCATCTACTGCGGAGGTCGCCAAAAAGGAATACAACGAGATGCAGCGGCGAGTTCGACTTCGCGCTCTCGAAGGGTTGTGGGTTTTGTTCCTGGAGTTGAATGGAGAGCATGCGAAAGTCGTTTGCTCGAAGCCAACAGCCGCCTCGGGCGCGAGACTTTCGCCTTCGACCCCGCAGGCAACATCGTCGATCCGCCCCCGGCCAACGAACCACTGAGGCACCCGGCCGGCAAACTGCTGGACAACCTTTTGAAGAACTACGCCGGCACCAGCTATCGCTACGACGAACGCGGCAACATGACCGAGCGGGTGCGCAACGGCTGGCGCACCGTCTTCGCATGGGACGGCTTCAACCGCATGACGGCGGCGACCGACCAGAGCGGCATCACCACCACCTTCAGCTACGACGCGCTGGGTCGGCGCCTCTCCAAGAGTTCGGGCGAGACCACGACGCTGTTCGGCTGGGACGGCGACGTGCTCGCGTTCGAGAGTACGCAGAGCAAGTCAGCGATGGAGGAAGGCGGCGAGCACGGGTGGAGCGTGCACTACATCCACGAGGCGAACTCGTTCGTGCCGCTGGTGCAGGTGCGCCAGGCGCGCGCGATGGCGCTGAGCGAGACGACGGATGCGAAGGCGTTGATGGAAGCCAACGGCGGCGTCTACGACATCGAGCAGGATCCGTTGTGGAACGGCGAGCAGAGGCAGGTGCCGCGAGCGTTCGACAGAAGGGAGATGGCGTTCTACCAGTGCGACCATCTTGGAACACCGCAGGAGTTGACGGACCATGAAGGCAGTGTTGCCTGGTCGGCGCAGTACAAGGCGTGGGGGGAGGCGCGGGAGGCGATCAGCGAGGCGGGGAGAAGGGC
>NZ_JBXASW010000053.1:0-41880 GCF_058809745.1 Variovorax sp. MPBD4-3 | reverse complement strand
CTCCCCCAGCGGGGGAGGGAGCAAGACAGAAACAGCGCGCCCGTCACGCCTGCTTTTCCTTCTCACGCAACCTGAACCGCTGGATCTTGCCCGTCGCCGTCTTCGGCAACTCGCTCACGAACTCCAGGAAGCGCGGGTACTTGTAAGGCGCAAGACGTTCCTTCACGAAGGCCTTGAGTTCTTCCTCGCTGGCCGCGGCGCCGTCCTTCAGCACCACGAAGGCCTTGGTCTTCGTCAGCCCTTCGGCGTCTTCCTTGCCGATGACGGCGGCCTCGAGCACCGAGGGGTGCTGCATCAGCGTGGCCTCGACCTCGAACGGCGACACATAGATGCCGCTGACCTTGAGCATGTCGTCGCTGCGCCCGGCGTAGGTGAAGTAGCCGTCGGCATCGCGCGTGTACTTGTCGCCGCTCTTGGTCCAGCCGCCCTGGAAGGTCTCGCGCGACTTCTCGCGGTTGGTCCAGTACATCAGCGCGGCGCTGGGGCCGCGGATGTAGAGGTCGCCCACCTCGCCGTCGGGCACGGGGCGCCCGTCCTCGCCGCGCAGCTCGACCTCGTAGCCGTCCACCGGCTTGCCGGTGGTGCCGTAGCGAATGTCGCCGGGCCGGTTGGAGATGAAGATGTGCAGCATCTCGGTCGAGCCGATGCCGTCGATGATCTCGCAGCCGAACTGCGCCTTGAAGCGCTGCGCGATCTCTCCTGGCAATGCTTCGCCGGCCGAGGAGCACATGCGCAGCGCCACTGCTTCGCGCGCGGGCAGCTTCGGCGAGGCGAGCATGCCCGCGAAGCCGGTGGGGGCGCCGAAGAACACGGTGGGCTTGTGTTCCACCCAGCGGCGGAAGGTGGCGTCGGGCGTGGGGCGCTCGGCCATCAGCACCACGGTCGCGCCCACCGACAGCGGGAAGGTCAGCGCATTGCCCAGGCCGTAGGCGAAGTACATCTTGGCGGCCGAGAAGCACACGTCGTCTTCGGTGAGCCCGAGCACCGGCTTGCCGTACAGCTCCGCCGTCCACCACAGGTTGGCGTGCGTGTGCACCGTGCCCTTGGGCTTGCCGGTGGAGCCGGAGGAATACAGCCAGAAGCCCGGGTCGTCGGAGGCCGTGGTCACGGGCGATGCCAGGGGCTCGGCGGCGGCGATCGCGGCATCGAACTCCTGCGCGTTGTCCGGCAGCGGGCCCGTCGGCTGCGACACCAGCATCGCCTGCACTTCATGCCCGCCGCGTGCCATGGCTTCCTGCAGCGTCGGCAGCAGCGCGCCCGACACCAGCACCGCCTGCGCGCGGCTGTGGTCGAGCATGTAGGCGTAGTCGTCGGGCGTGAGCAGCGTGTTCACCGCGACCGGCACGATGCCGGCATACAGGCAGCCCAGGAAGCTCACCGGCCAGTCGTTGCCGTCGAGCATCAGCAGCAGCACGCGCTCTTCGCGCCGGATGCCGGCGGCCTTGAGCGCGGCGGCCAGCCGGCGCGCGCGTTCCTCGAGCTGGCCGTAGCTCAGCGCGCCGCGGTCGTCGATGTAGGCGGTGCGCGCCGCGCGGCCGCGGTTGAGCGCGAACAGGTGCTCGGCGAAGTTGAATCGTGTGGGCAGGGTCATGTCTTGTCTCCTTCGGCCGTGTGTTCTTGTTCTAGAGGCCGAGCGCGGCGATGACGCCGGGGCTCGCCTGCACCGCGCTGCGGCGGTGATAGAAATCGAGCGCGCGCAGCCCGCCGAGTTCGGCGCCGCCGCCCGCGCGGCCGGGGCCGCCGTGCAGCGACATCGGCATCACGTTGCCGTGGCCGGTGTGGGCCTGGGCCACTTCGGGAGTGATGACATGCACGCGGCCGTGGCTGGGCGCCACTGCAAGCGCAGCCTGCGCCAGGGCCGCGTCGTCGCTGCCATACAGGGATGTGACCAGCGAGCCCTGGCCGCGATGCGCGAGCGCGATGCCGTGCGCGAGGTCGCGGTACGGCAGCAGCGTGGCGACGGGGCCGAACACTTCCACGTCGTGCACGCGCTGCGCCGCGTCGGCATCGCGCGCGCCGAGCAGCACGGGGCCGATGCATGCGGCCACGGCCGGATCCGCATCGACCAGCGGCTTGTCGCGGCCGTCGTGCAGCACCGTGGTCTGCGCGGCCAGCGCGTCGAGGCCTTCGCGCACCGCGTTCAGCTGCGCGCGGCTCACCAGCGAGCCCATGCGCACGCTCTCGTTGCGCGGATTGCCGACGGTGATGCCCGCGAGCTTGGCGCCGATGGCTTCGGCCGCCGCGTCGTACAACCCGGCCGGCACCAGGATGCGGCGGATGGCGGTGCATTTCTGGCCCGACTTGACCGTCATCTCGCGCACCACTTCTCGCACCAGCAGGTTGAAGGCCTCGCTGCCGGGCGCGGCGCCGGGCAGCAGCAGGGCGCTGTTGAGGCTGTCGGCCTCGATGTTCACGCGCACCGAGCGCTCGGCCACGGCGGGGTGCGAGCGGATCACCGCCGCTGTCTCGGCCGAGCCGGTGAAAGAGGCCACGTCGAAAGGCTGCAGGGCATCCATCAGGCCGGCCGAACTGCCGCAGACGATGGACAGCGCACCGGCGGGCAGCACGCCCGCATCGACCACGTCGCGCACCATGCGCTGCGTGAGCCAGGCGGTGGCGGTGGCGGGTTTCACGATCACCGGCACGCCCGACAGCAGCGCGGGCGCGGCCTTTTCCCACAGGCCCCACGACGGGAAGTTGAAGGCGTTGATGAACAGCGCCACGCCATGCGTCGGCACCTGCAGGTGCTGCGACTGGAACACCGGCTCCTTGCCGAGCTTGACCGCCTCGCCGTCGCGCAGCGCACGCACGTCTCCGAGCGCATTGCCCCACTTCGCGTACTGGCCGAGCGTGAAGATCGCGCCGTCGATGTCGACGGCCGAGTCGTTCTTCACCGTGCCGGAGTTGGCGGTGGCGATCTCGTAGTAGGCGTCTCGGTTGGCCTGCAGCACTTTCACGACGGCGGCGAGCAGCTCCGCGCGCTGGCGGTAGGTGAGGGCGCGCAGCGCGTTGCCGCCCTGTTCGCGTGCAAAGGCAAAGGCGGCGGGCAGGTCGAGGCCGGTGGCGTCGACGCGCGCGAGCTCGGTGCCGAGCACCGGGTCGAACAGCGGCGTGCCTGCGCCCGAGCCGCTTTGCCAGCGGCCTGCAACGTAGTTGGAAAGAAGCTCGGTCATTCGATGGGTCTCAACGTGGGCAGATTCGGGGAACACCGCGGAACCGGCTTCGACGGGCCGCTGGTGTTGCCCCCGGCGAGGGGATTGGCGGCCACACCAAGTGGGCGAGCCTTGGGGAGTACTTCATGCGGTGAACTTGATCTGCCCTTCGGGCAAGAGATACAGGACGAGTGCGCGGCCCTGGGCCACGGTCGGGCGATGCGCGGTGCCCGGGCCGTAGACGCACCAGCCGGCGGGCCGCCCGTCGAAGGTGGCGGGATGGTCGTCGAGCGGCATGATCAGGTCGATCTCGCCGTTGGGATGCGTGTGGTGCGGGCCGGCGATGTCCTGCATGTCGACCACGTCGACCGAGAAGCGGTGCAGCGCGTCTTCGGCCTTGAAGACGCGGCCGTACTTGATGCCGCCGCCTTCGCGCTCGCAGAGCCAGCCTTCGGCCACGCCGCCGATGCAGGCCTGGCGCAGCGCCTCGAAGCTGGGGCTTCCCGCGCCATGGTTGGCGTTGAGCCACTGGTCGAGCGCGCTGCCGAGCGGCTTGCCGGCAATTTCGGCGGTCAGGCCGGCAATCAGCTGGTGAAATGCTTCCTTGCCGGTGGCGGGTGTGTTGCGGTCGGACATCGTGGGGCCTCGAACTTATGAACTACCTTGCAGGAATGCTGCGTGTGCAGTATCTTGCTTGTGGCCGAACAATAAGCATCGAGACAATGAGTGTCAAGCAATATAGTGCATCTATGGTGTTTACCCTGAGCGCGCACAATCCCGGCGAAGAACGAGGAATTGCATGAACGAGCATGTAGACGCGGTGCTGGCCACCGCGCCCGAAAGCGCCACCGGCGGCAGCGGCGCGGCGCCGGCCGGGGAGGCCAAGAATCCGTTGCTGGCGGCATTGGGCGACCGCGTGCGCAACCTGCGCGCGCAACGCGGCCTCACGCGCAAGGCGGTGGCGCTGTCGGCCGACGTGTCGGAGCGGCACCTGGCCAACCTCGAGTACGGCATCGGCAACGCGTCGATCCTGGTGCTGCAGCAGGTGGCGGGCGCGCTGCATTGCTCGCTGGCCGAACTGGTGGGTGACGTCACGACCAGCTCGCCGGAGTGGCTGCTGATCCGCGAGCTGCTGGAGAACCGCAGCGAAGCCGACCTGCGCCGCGTGCGCGTGGCGCTCGGCGAGCTGCTGGGCACCGCCTCCGTCGACCCGGCGCGGCACCGCCGCATCGCGCTGGTGGGCCTGCGCGGTGCGGGCAAGTCGACGCTGGGCCAGATGCTGGCCGAAGACCTGGAGATTCCCTTCATCGAACTGAGCCGCGAGATCGAGAAGCTCGCCGGCTGCAGCGTGCGCGAGATTCACGACCTGTACGGCACCAACGCATACCGCCGCTATGAGCGCCGCGCGCTCGAGGAGGCGGTGCAGATCTACAGCGAGGTGGTGATCGCAACGCCCGGCGGCATCGTCTCGGACCCGGCTACTTTCAACGAACTGCTCGCGCACTGCACCACGGTATGGCTGCAGGCCGCGCCCGAGGAGCACATGGGCCGTGTGGCCGCGCAGGGCGACACCCGCCCGATGGCGGCCAGCAAGGAAGCGATGGAAGACCTGCGCCGCATCCTGAACGGCCGGGCCGCCTTCTATTCGAAGGCCGATCTGTCGGTAGACACCAGCGGCAGGACTTTGTCGCAGAGTTTCCAGGCGCTGCGGGCGGTGGCTCGGCAGTCGATGGGTCTGGGCGCCTGAATCTCCAGGCTCTTGTTCGGGGCGCGCTCACGCCGACGGGGTACCTTGCTCCGCGAATGTCCTCCGCCCTTCGGGCTCCCCCTTTATTTCGCTGCGCAAGGCACCCCGCCGTCGTGAGCGTCCAGAGCACTTGTTGACCAGCCAGCACAAGAGCAGCGCTCGTCGTGCACAGGGCGCCGGGTGCTCCCCGCAGCGAAATAAAGGAGGAGGGCGAAGCCCGGGGGACATTCGCGGAGGGGAGTACCCGGTGGCCTGGGCACGCACCCCGAACCCAACCAGCCCGAAATCTGAAAAAAAAGTGCAGCAGGCATTGACTTGCTTCTTTGCATGCAGCATGATGCATGTCATCGGAGCAGTAAAGTGCATTATCTTTCCTGTTCACGGTTTCCGAACACTGCCCCACAGGAGACTTCCGCATGACAGACACCACCACGCTCCAGGCGCCCCCGCGCGTCGACTACCGCACCGAGCCCGGCCAATACCGCCACTGGTCCCTCAGCTTCGACGGCGCCATTGCGCGCCTCGTGCTCGACATCGCGGAAGACGCGGGCATCCGCCCCGGCTACAAGCTCAAGCTCAACAGCTACGACCTGGGCGTGGACATCGAGCTGAACGACGCGCTCAACCGCGTGCGCTTCGAGCATCCTGAAGTGCGCAGCGTCATCGTCACCAGCGGCAAGGACCGCATCTTCTGCTCGGGCGCCAACATCTTCATGCTGGGTGTCTCCAGCCACGCCTGGAAGGTCAACTTCTGCAAGTTCACCAACGAGACGCGCAACGGCATCGAAGACTCGTCGAAGCACTCGGGCCTGAAGTTCCTCGCGGCCGTGAACGGCGCCTGCGCCGGCGGCGGCTACGAACTGGCGCTGGCCTGCGACGAGATCCTGCTGGTGGACGACCGCTCCTCCGCCGTCTCGCTGCCCGAAGTGCCGCTGCTCGGCGTGCTGCCCGGCACCGGCGGCCTGACCCGCGTGACCGACAAGCGCCATGTGCGCCATGACCTCGCCGACATCTTCTGCACCAGCGTCGAAGGCGTGCGCGGCCAGCGCGCGGTCGACTGGCGCCTGGTCGATGCCGTGGCCAAGCCCGCGCAGTTCGCTGCCGCCGTGCAGGACCGTGCTTCGCAGCTCGCCGCGGGCAGCGACCGCCCCGCCGGCGGCAAGGGCGTGGCCCTGACCCGCCTCGAACGCACCGACAGCGCCGACGGCATTGCCTATTCGCACGTCAACGTGCAGATCGACCGCAGCAAGCGCACCGCCACCATCACGGTGAAGGCGCCGACCGGCACGCAGCCGGCCGACGTGGCAGCCATCGAAGCGGCGGGCACCGCCTGGTGGCCGCTGGCGTTGTGCCGCGAACTCGACGACGCCATCCTCAACCTGCGCACCAACGAACTCGACGTCGGCACCTGGCTGCTCAAGACCGAGGGCGACGCCGCCGCGGTGCTCGCGTCGGACGCGGTGATGTTCGCCAACAAGGACCACTGGCTGGTGCGCGAAACCATCGGCGCGCTGCGCCGCACGCTGGCGCGCCTGGACGTGTCGTCGCGCAGCCTGTTCGCGCTGGTCGAAGCCGGCTCCTGCTTCGCCGGCACGCTGGCCGAACTGGCCTTTGCCGCCGACCGCACCTACATGCTCGCGCTGCCCGACGACGCCGAGCGCGCGCCCAAGCTCACGCTGGGCGAATTCAACTTCGGCTTCTTCCCGATGGTGAACGACCAGAGCCGCCTGCAGCGCCGCTTCTATGAAGAGGCCGCGCCGCTCGAAGCCGCACGCGCAGCCGCCGGCAAGCCGCTCGACGCCGACGAGGCCCTGAAGCTCGGCCTGGTCACTGCCGCTCCCGACGACATCGACTGGGACGACGAGATCCGCATCGCCATCGAGGAGCGCGCCGCCATGTCGCCCGACGCGCTCACCGGCCTCGAGGCCAACCTGCGCTTCGCGAGCAAGGAAAACATGGCCACTCGCATCTTCGGCCGGCTCACCGCCTGGCAGAACTGGATCTTCAACCGCCCCAACGCCGTCGGCGAAAAGGGCGCGCTGAAGGTCTACGGCACCGGCCAGAAGGCCGGCTTCGACATGAATCGCGTCTGATAGCGCAGTCCGTACAACCCAAGGAACAACGATGAGCACGATCAACTACAGCGAGAAGATCCCCAACAACGTCAACCTCGGCGAAGACCGCACGCTGCAGCGCGCGCTCGAAGGCTGGCAGCCCAACTTCATCAACTGGTGGGACGACGTGGGCCCCGAGGGCTCCACCAACCACGAGGTGTACCTGCGCACGGCCGTGAGCGTCGATCCGCAGGGCTGGGCCCAGTTCGGCCACGTGAAGATGCGCGACTACCGCTGGGGCATCTTCCTGAATCCGGGCGACGCCAACCGCGAGATCCACTTCGGCGACCACAAGGGCGAGAAGGCCTGGCAGGACGTGCCCGGCGAGCACCGCGCCAACCTGCGCCGCATCATCGTGACGCAGGGCGACACCGAGCCCGCCTCGGTCGAGCAGCAGCGCCACCTGGGCCTGACCGCGCCCAGCATGTACGATCTGCGCAACCTGTTCCAGATCAACGTGGAAGAAGGCCGCCACCTGTGGGCCATGGTCTACCTGCTGCAGAAGCACTTCGGCCGCGACGGCCGCGAAGAAGCCGACGCGCTGCTGCAGCGCACCTCGGGCGACGACAACAACCCGCGCATCCTGGGCGCCTTCAACGAGAAGACGCCCGACTGGCTCGCGTTCTTCATGTTCACCTACTTCACCGACCGCGACGGCAAGTTCCAGCTGGCCGCGTTGGCCGAGAGCGCGTTCGACCCGCTCGCGCGCACCACGAAGTTCATGCTGACCGAAGAGGCGCACCACATGTTCGTGGGCGAGAGCGGCGTGTCGCGCGTCATCGCGCGCACCGCGCAGGTCATGAACGAGCTGAAGACCGACGACGCGCAGAAGGTGCGCGCGGCCGGCGCCATCGACTTGGGCACCATCCAGCGCTACCTGAACTTCCACTACAGCGTGACCATCGACCTGTTCGGCGCCGACCAGTCGAGCAACGCCGCCATCTTCTACAGCTCGGGCCTGAAGGGCCGCTATGAAGAAGGCAAGCGCGACGACGACCACGTGCTCAAGGGCCAGACCTACAAGGTGCTGGAAGTGAAGGACGGCCAGCTCGTCGAGAAGGACGTGCCGATGCTCAACGCGCTGAACGAAGTGCTGCGCGACGACTTCATCAAGGACTCGGTGGCCGGCGTGAACCGTTGGAACAAGGTGCTCGAGAAAGCCGGCATCCCGACCCGCCTGAGCGTGCCGCACAAGGCTTTCAACCGCCAGATCGGCGCGCTCGCGGGCATCAAGATGTCGCCGGACGGCCGCGTGGTGAACGAGGTGGAATGGGCCGCCAAGCGCGACGAATGGCTGCCGAGTTCCGAAGACTTCGCTTTCGTGGCATCGTTGATGGGCCGCGTGGTGGAGCCTGGCAAGTTCGCAGGCTGGATCTCACCGCCGGTGATGGGTATCAACCGGCAGCCGGTGGATTTCGAGTACGTGCGTTTCGGTTGATCGAGGTAATTCGATATTGCTCCTTCCCCCTCTGGGGGAAGGCAGGGATGGGGGCCAGCGGCGCGACCACGACAAGCGCCGCAAGCCCCCACCCGACCCTCCCCCGAAAGGGGAGGGCTTTCAGGAGAGAACAACATGGACATGGCCGTTGAAGCCGGAGTCATCAAGCAGCACCTGATCGACCCCGAGATCTGCATCCGCTGCAACACCTGCGAGGCCATCTGCCCCGTGAACGCGATCACGCACGACGACAACAACTACGTCGTGCGCGCGGACACCTGCAACGGCTGCATGGCGTGCATCTCGCCGTGCCCGACGGGCTCGATCGACAACTGGCGCACCATGCCGGTGGTGCGCGCCTATTCGATCGAGGAACAGTTCACCTGGGAGTCGCTGCCCGACGAACTTTCCCCTGAAGAGCTCGAAGCCGCCGGCGTGTCCGCCGATGCGGCCGGCGACCCCGCCGCGTTGCCCGCACAGACGCATGCCCAGGCGGCCGTCGAGTCGGTGGAGCCGGTCTTCAACTCGGCGCAGTACGGCGCCAGCGTGCCGCCCTGGTCGGCCGCGCATGCGTACACCAACCTGTTTCCGCCGAAGACCCCGACGACCGCCACCGTGGTCGGCAACTTCAACTGCACCGAGGCGGGCTTCGACAGCGAGACCCACCACATCGTGCTGGACTTCGGCGTGGTGCCGTTCCCTGTGCTCGAAGGCCAGTCGATCGGCATCGTGCCGCCGGGCATCGACGCCATCGGCAAGCGCCACCATGCGCGCCAGTATTCGGTGGCCAGCCCGCGCAACGGCGAGCGGCCCGGCTACAACAACGTGTCGCTCACCGTGAAGCGCGTAACCGAAGACCACGAAGGCGAACCGGTGCGCGGCGTGTGCTCCAACTACGTGTGCGACCTGAAGGTGGGCGACACGGTGCAGGTGGTCGGGCCCTTCGGCTCGTCCTTCCTGATGCCGAACCACCCCAAGTCGCACATCGTGATGATCTGCACCGGCACCGGCAGCGCGCCCATGCGCGCCATGACCGAGTGGCGCCGCCGGCTGCGCAAGAGCGGCAAGTTCGAGGGCGGCAAGCTGATGCTGTTCTTCGGCGCGCGCACGCAGCAGGAGCTGCCGTACTTCGGCCCGCTGCAGTCGCTGCCCAAGGACTTCATCGACATCAACCTGGCGTTCTCGCGCACGCCGGGCCAACCCAAGCGCTATGTGCAGGACCTGATGCGCGAGCGCGCCGCCGACCTGGCCGCGTTGCTGAAGGACGGTGCCAGCCACTTCTACGTGTGCGGCCTGAAGAGCATGGAAGAGGGCGTGGTGCTGGCACTGCGCGACGTGGCGAAGGAAGCGGGGCTCGACTGGGACACCGTCGGCGCCGCCTTGAAGCGCGAAGGCCGCCTGCACCTCGAGACCTACTAAGCTGCGGCGGATGCAGTTCGCCGACTTCCATGCGGGCCAGGTCATCGAGGCCGGGCCCTATGTGCTCACCGAAGCCGAACTCGTGCAGTTCGCGCGGGCCTACGATCCGCAGTGGTTTCACACAGACGCCGAAGCCGCCGCAGAAAGCCCTTTCGGCGGGCTGATCGCGAGCGGCTGGCACACCTGCTCCATCGCGATGCGGCTGGTGGTCGACGCGGTGCTGGCGGGCTCGGAGTCTTTCGCATCGCCAGGGCTCGAGCATGTGCGTTGGCCCAACCCCGTGCGGCCCGGTGATGCGCTTCGGCTGGTGGCCGACGTGATCGAGGCGCGCCGCTCCGAGAAGCGGCCCACGCTCGGCATCCTGCGCTGGCGCTGGCGGCTGTTCAATCAGCGCGAGATGCTGGTGCTCGATGTGGAAGTCACCAGCCTGTTCAGGCTGAAGCCGATCGACTGAGGTTTTCTACAGACGAACAAAAAGGCCCGCCGCGCAATCAAGCGCCGCGGGCCTTCCACTTCGGGTGGCTCTGGCTTACCTTACTTCTTGAGGTCGACCGCGCCCGAACCCTGGGCCTTGCCGTTCGCCTTTACGCCCGCCGCGGGCGCCTTCACTGCACTGCCGGCCGAGCCCACGGCGCCGGTCGCGCCATTGAGCGTGCCGCCCACGGTGTTGGTCACACCGCCCACCGCGTTCGTGGCACCGCCGACAGCGCCCGTTGCACCGCCCAGCACGCCACCCACGGCATTGCCCGCACCGCCTGCCGTGCTCCCGGCATTGGCCTTGGCTCCTGCATTGGCGCCGGCAGCTGTGCCAGCGTTGCCGCCTGTGCCTGCACCGGATGCGTTCACGTCGGCATTGACGCCCACGCCAACCCCGACGCCTTGCGCCTGGGCCGCTCCGCCGATGGCCAGCAGGCCTGCGAGCACGGCGCCGATGAGGATGCGGTTGTGTTGTTGTTGCTTCATGGGTGACTGTTCCTTTCGTAGCATGGTCACGAATCAAGGAGCGACCGAGGTTCGATCGATCCGGGTGCAACCATGGCCGGGCCGTCGTCTGTCGCCATGTGCGCCACAGTCGCCCACGCGTGTGGGACATGGCTGTCGGCGGGATCGGGAGCTCGAACGTTTGCGCGGCGCCCCAAGACCCCAGGGCTTGTCATGTTAAAAACACGCAACTCATAATGTTGCATGAAAAGAGACAGCAAGCTTTCAGGCGTTCTCCACGTGCTGCTGCACATGGCCGAGATGGAGGGGCCGGTCACCTCCGAGTTGCTCGCGGTCGCGATGCACACCAACCCGGTCGTCATCCGCCGCCTCATGGCCGGCCTGCGGCAGGCGGGTTTCGTGAGTTCGGCCAAGGGGCACGGCGGCGGGTGGGTGCTGTCTTGCTCGCTCTCGGCGGTCACGCTGGGCGACGTGCACAACGCCGTCGGCGCGCCCGCGCTGCTGGCCATGGGCAACCGCACAGAGAGCCCGGGCTGCATCGTCGAGCAGGCGGTGAATGCCGCACTCGACGGCGTGTGCGATGAGGCCGAGGCGCTGCTGCTCAGGCGTTTCAACAGCATCACGCTGGCCGATCTTTCCAGGGACTTTCATCGCCGCATGACGGGCGGCGGCTTCACTTCAAAGGACATTGAACATGCGCTATGACGCTCTGGTGGTGGGCGGCAGCTTTGCCGGCCTTTCAGCCGCGATGCAACTGGCCCGCGCACGCAGGAAGGTATGCGTGGTCGACGCGGGCGCGCCGCGCAACCGCTTTGCCGCTGCGTCGCACGGCTTCTTCGGGCAGGACGGCACGCCACCGCTGAAGATGGTCGCCGATGCGCGCGCGAAATTGCTCGCGTATCCGTCGGTCGATTTTGTCCAGGGCAGCGTGACGGCCGCCGAGGCCGACGACTCCGGCGGCTTCACCGTGTCTGTGGCCGACGGCGCGCAGCTGTCGACCCGCAAGCTGCTGCTGTCGTTCGGCGTGCAGGACGGACTGCCCGACATTCCCGGAATCGGCCAGCGCTGGGGCAAGAGCGTGCTGCACTGTCCTTACTGCCACGGCTACGAGTTCGGCGAGCGCCAGCTGGGCCTGCTGTTCCACGCCGGCGGCCCGCCGGACCATGCATTGCTGATCGCCGAATGGGGTCCGACCACGCTCTTCCTGAACGGCAGCAAGGGCCCCGATGCGGAGGTTCGCGCCAGGCTGCAGTCGCGCGGCGTGACTGTCGAGCCGGGGCGTATTGCCGGGCTGGAAGGCGAGGCGACGGGCCTGGCCGGCGTGCGCCTCGAAGACGGCAGGCTCGTGCCGGTCGAGGCGCTGTTCGTGGCGCCGCACACGCGGCCTGCCAGCCCGCTGGCCGAACAGCTCGGCTGCGCCTTCGACGACGGCCCGATGGGCCAGGTGCTGCGCGTCGATGCCATGAAGATGTCGACGGTGCCCGGCGTCTACGCGGCGGGCGATCTTGCGATGGCGTTTTCCAACGCCACGCTGGCGTCTGCGGACGGGTTGATGGCCGGCGTGTCGATGCACCGGTCGCTGGTGTTCGGGGCCTGAAAGAACTTTTTTCCCGGATTCGGAAAAACCCGTCGAAAATCACCCTATAATCTGAGGCTCGACGCGGGAGTAGCTCAGTTGGTAGAGCGCAACCTTGCCAAGGTTGAGGTCGAGAGTTCGAGACTCTTCTCCCGCTCCAACATTGCCGAAAAAGGCCACCCATACGGGTGGCCTTTTTTCGTTGCGGCAAGCCTTTCCTGTCGGCTTGCCTTTTCGTTCAACGATCCGAGTGCTTCAGCAGGTAGCTGTTCGAGATCGCCTTGAACGACAGCCCGCCGTCCAGCCGCTTGAACACCACACCTTCCCGCTGGGTGTCCGGGTTCAGCGACGGCCCCTCGGCATACGCCAGCACCTCGGCGGTCGAGCCGCCGAAGCGTTCGAGCGTGGTCACTTCGAGCAGCGGCACGGTGCGAACCGTCGCCCCCAGCACGCGAAGCACGTCGATAACGGCGTTGCGCTCTTCCATCCCGCAGTAAGTGCCCCGGTCGATGTCGAACACATCGAACACGTGGAACGCCTGCCCGCGCAGCTTCTCCGGGTTGCCCTGGATGCCCTCGCCGACGATCTCGCCCTGCAACGCGAGGTTGCGGCCCAGCGTGGCCAGCGCTTCGAGCAGGCGGTCTTGCCGCGCCACGCGCCACAGGCTGTTGCCTGGGGTTTCGCGAAGCTGCCAGTTGCGTCCGCACACACCGAGCGCGCCTGCGTTGTGGAACACGGTCATGCTCGAGCCGTCGAGCTTGACCGTGACCTCGAACGACTGCCCGTCATGGGCCGCGAGCACCTCGGGCAGGTTCTGGATGCGCTCCTGGTCGGTCTTGGCGATGAACGCCGGAAATGCGCCTTCCACATCGCCCGACAGGCACGCCGGAATCACCGGCTCCCACTTGCCGACGCCGAACAGCTCGGCCCAGTCGCGTTGGCGAAGCGCCGGATCGGCCAGCGCGAGCGCGTCGATCTCGGCGAATCGCGACAGCGGCAGGATCAGCCCTTGCGAGATCTGCCCGCGCAGCTTCATCGTGCGAAGCCGTACGCCGCGCTTGCCGTTCCAGGTGATGGCCGACTTCTCGAGAAAGGCGAAGCGCGGATCGTCGAGCGGCAGGAACGCGTCGATCTCGAAGAAGACGCCACGGTCGCCGGCGGCGAACTCCCCCTTCTTGGTGACGACGGTCCAGCCTTCGACGATGGCGCATTCGATCGCGTCGGCCCCGGGGATGGGGCGAACGGCATCGAAAGTGCGGACGGTGACAAGCTTGCGCATGGTTTTTTCTCCCTGTGGTTGATTGATGATGAACTGACGGTGACGCAAAAAAAGAAAAAGGCCCGGAACCATTCGGTGTCCGGGCCTCTTGTGAAAGAGTGTCGAAGAGATGTGCGCTATGCGCTGCCCCCGCCCGGTGGTGTGTGTTCGCCTGCCTGCTGCAGGTTCGTCGCATGGTCGATGCCGTACGCGAATGTGCCGCCCGATGCGGGGCAGACGATGCGGCGGATGTTGGCGATGACCGATGCGGCGTTCACGATGAAGTTTCGGTGGAGGTGTGCGTTTCGAAGGAGGCGGACTGTAAAGAGTATTTACCGGGCCGTCAACCTCTGGCCGGCAGCACCATCCCCCGGCTCTCCCCGAACCCGATGCGCGCATGCCCCGGCTTCTCGCACCAGCCGCGCAGCAGCACAGCGTCGCCGTCTTCGAGAAAGCCGCGCTGCTCGCCGTTGGCCAGCGTCACCGGGCTCTGCGCCGCGCGCGTCAGCTCGATGATCGCGCCGGCCTCGCCGGGGCCCGGCCCGGAGATCGTGCCGCTGCCGAACAGGTCGCCGGGGTTCAGGCTGCAGCCGCCCATGGTGTGGTGCGTCACCATCTGCGCCACGCTCCAGTACTGGTGCCTGAAGCTGGTGGACGAGAGGCGCGATGGCCCTGTCTTCTCCTTGCGCGCTTTCTCGCTCTCGAGCCAGACCTCCAGGCGGATGTCGAGCGCGCCGCTCTCGCGGTTCGCCGCGTTCTCCAGATAGGCAAGCGGCTGGGGCTCGTCGGCCGGGCGCGTCCACGCTTGCCGGTAAGGCGCGAGCGCTTCCATCGTCACGATCCACGGCGAGATCGTGGTCGCGAAATTCTTCGCGAGGAACGGCCCGAGCGGCGCCATCTCCCAGAACTGGATGTCGCGCGCCGACCAGTCGTTGAGCAGGCAGATGCCGAAGATGTGCTCCTCCGCGCGCTCCAGCGCAATGGGCTCGCCCTGCGCATTGCCGGTGCCGATCCACACGCCCAGCTCCAGCTCGTAGTCGAGCCGCGCGCAGGCCTGGTACGTGGGCGCCTTCGCGCCGGGCGCCATCGCCTGGCCCATCGGCCGATGAAAGCGCTGGCCGCTCACGCCGATGGTCGACACCCGCCCGTGGTACGCCGTGGGGATCCAGCGGAAGTTGGGTGTCACGTCGCCGTCGGGGTTCATCAGCCGGCTGATGTTCAGCGCGTGATCGATGGAGGTGTAGAAGTCGGTGTAGTCGCCGATGCGCGCTGGCACGGTGTATTCGGCATCGGCCTGCGGCACGAGGCATTCGCGCACCGCCTGCACCGTGGCGACTGGCGCATCGTTCTTCAGCAGGCCGAAGAGCGCATGGCGGAGCGCCTTCCACGCGGCGGGGCCGAGTGCGAAGAAGTCATTCAGCGCAGGCTGCCCGGCCGCGCGTGCCGCATGCAGCGCGAGGCCCTCGAGCTGCTCGCGCGTGACCAGCGCAGCGAGGTCCAGCACCTGGTCGCCGATGGCGACGCCGCCGCGAAAAGCCTCGCTGCTTCCCGCGCGGCGGAACACCGCATGCGGCAGGTTCTGGATCGGAAAGTCGCTGCCGGCCGCATTGGCGGATTCGACCCAGCTGCGCGCATGAACGTCGTGCGTGTGGTTGAGTGCAATGCTCATGAACGGGCCCTCACACCGAAGCCATCAGCGCGTCGTCGAAGATCGCGACCGCGCGGGTCCAGCCCGCGGATGCGCCACGGATCTTGTGCGGAAAGCAGCTGATGAAGAAGCCGGTAGGCGGCAGCGCCTCCAGGTTGTGCAGCTTTTCGATGTGGCAGTAGCCGATGTCGCGGCCGGCCTTGTGGCCTTCCCAGATCAGCGAGGCGTCTTGCGTCTCGCCGTATTTCTTGGCGGTGTGCACGAAGGGGGCGTCCCAGCTCCATGCGTCGGTGCCGGTGAGGCGCACACCGCGCTCCAGCAGGTACATGGTCGCTTCATAGCCCATGCCCGCGCCGGCCGACACGTAGTCGGGGTTGCCGTAGCGCGAACCGGCGCGCGTGTTGACCACCACGATCTCCAGCGGGCTCAGCGTGTGGCCGATGCGCTTGAGCTCGGCCTCGACGTCCGCGGCGGTCACCACGTAGCCGTCGGCGAAATGCCGGAAGTCGAGCTTCACGCCGGGCTGGAAGCACCACTCTAGCGGCACGTCGTGGATGGCGATGGCGGGCTTCTTCTCGCCCAGCGCCTTGTCCATGGTCGAGTGGAAGTGATAGGGCGCATCGAGGTGCGTGCCGTTGTGCGTGGACAGCTGCACCAGTTCCACCGCCCAGCCCTCGCCGTCGGGCAGGTCTTCCTTCTTCAGGCCCGGAAAGAAGGGCTCGATCTGCTCGTAGGTCTGCTCGTGCGTGAAGTACTGGATCTTGGGCGCGAAGGCCGGCGGGTCGGACAGCACGTCGTTCTCCAGGAAGATCGACAGGTCGACGAATTTGCGTGGCATGGGAACTCCTTGTGGGGTGTTGGTGTTGGAAGACGAAGGAATCAGGGGTGCTGCCAGCGCAGCAGGCGTTGTTCGGCAAAGGCCAGCAGCGCATTGCTCGCGAAGCCGATGAGCCCCAGCAGCACGATGCCCGCGAACAGGTCGCTGGCGCGGAAGGCGCGCGCCGCCAGCAGGATGGCCTGGCCCAGGCCGCTTTGCGAGGCGATCATTTCGCCCACCACCGCGACGATGAGCGCAATGGTCAGCGCCAGGCGCATGCCGGCCAGGATGTCGGGCATGGCATTGGGCAGGCCCATCTTCCAGATGTACGCCGCGCGCGACATCTGCAGGCAGCGCGCCACTTCCGACAGGCGCGGCTCCACCGCAGCGAAGCCGTGCACCGTGGCCAGCAGCACCGGCCACATCGCGCCGAACGCGACCACGAAGAGCACCATGCCGGGGTTCAGGCCGAAGATCGAAATCGCCAGCGGCAGCAGCGCGGAAGCGGGCAGGGGACGGATGAACTCCAGTGTCGGCTGCACCCAGGCGCGCACCGAGGGCGATACGCCGATGGCCGCGCCCAGCAGCACGCCGAACAGCGAGGCCAGCAGCCAGCCTTCGATCATCCGGCCCACCGTGGCCTGCGTGAAACCGAGCAGTTCGCCGTTGCCGCCGGTGCCCGAGAGATTCAGCCCTTCGAGCAGGCTTGCGAACGTGGTCTGCGGCGTGGGCAGGAACACGCGGCTGACCCAGCCCGCATTGCTGGCCACCCACCACAGCCCGACCAGCGCGAGGAGCACGCCGAGCGAGCCGAGGCGATTCAGATGCGCGCGGCCATTCATGGCTGCACTCCCATCCGCCGCGCCACCATGCGCTGCAACAGCAGCATGCCGGCGTTGATTGCGAAGCCCACCACGCCGATCCAGCCCAGCCAGGCGAGCATCAGCGCGGGGTCGAAGCTCTGCTGCGCGATCATCATCGCGTAGCCCATGCCGTTGGGGTTGGCCGCGATCTCCACCGTCACGGCCACCACCAGCGCCACCGCCACGCCCAGCCGCAGCGCGACGAACAGGCGCGGCACGATGGCGGGCAGCACGATCTTGAAGGCCCGCTCGCGCGCCGACAGCCCCAGCACGCGGCTCACCTCGAGCAGCCGGGGCTCGACCTGCTGCACCGCCGCCTGCACCAGCACCAGCAGCGGCCAGAAAGTGGCAAAGGCGACGATGGCCAGCTCCATGCGCACGCCGAAGCCGAAGCCCAGCATCGCGAGCGGAATCAGCGCGACTGAAGGCACCGGGCGCAGCACCTCGATGGACATCGACCCGAGCTGCGCCGCACGGCGCGAGAGCCCGAGCACCAGGCCCAGCGCAATGCCGAGCACCGCGCCCAGCAGCAGGCCCAGCGCGGCGGTGCCCAGCGTGAAGCCGGTGGCCTGCCAGAGCGAGCCATCGATCGCCGCGCCGGCGAAAGCCTTGGCCGCGGCACTTGGTGGCGCGAGCGAATCGCTGCCCAGGGCAGCCGCGCGGCGCGCATACCACTCGAAGAGGCCGATCAGCAGCGCAGGAAACACCCACGGCCGCAGCCAGCGAAACAAGCCGCGCTCAGTCATGGCCCTGCTCGATGAAGGCGAAGAGTTCGCGCCGCAGGCGCAGGTACTCCGGATGCTCCTTGGTCGTGAGCTGGTCGCGCGGACGCGGGATCTTCACGTCGATCATCCGCGCGAGGCTGGGCCGGCCCGGACCGGGGTTGGCCTGCAGCGCGATCACGCGGTCGCCGAGGTAGATGGCCTCTTCCAGGTCGTGCGTGACGAACAGCACCGTGAGCCCGTCGTCGCGCACCAGCCGTGCCAGCTCGTCCTGCAGGCTCTGCCGCGTCAGCGCGTCCAGCGCGCCGAAGGGCTCGTCCATCATCATCAGCTCGGGCTTCTGCGCGAGGCAGCGGGCAATCTGCGCGCGCTGCTGCATGCCGCCCGACAGCTGCACCGGGAACTTGTGCGCATGTTTGGCCAAGCCGACCTTGCCGAGCACATCGGCAATGCGCGGCGCGCGCTCGGCCGTCGGCACGCCGGCGGCTTCCAGCGCCAGGCTCACGTTGCCTTCCACCGTGCGCCAGGGCAGCAGCGCGCGGCCGTAGTCCTGGAACACGAACGCCACTTCGCGCGAGGGCTCGGTCATCTTCACGCCGTTGCGCCGCACCTCGCCCGCGCTGGCAGTGACGAGGCCGCTGGCCGCGCGCAGCAGCGTGGTCTTGCCGCAGCCGCTGGGGCCGACGATGCAGACGAATTCGCCGCGCGCCACGTCGAACGAGGTGGGCGACAGGATCTCTCGGCCGCCGAGGCGGATGGTCACGCCGTCGAAGCGCAGGAAGGGAGTGTCTTGCATCGCGGGGCGGGCTGGCGAATCGAATGCGCTCGCCGACAGCGCGGCGCGCGCGGTGACAGGGGCGGGCGCCGAGATCACTTGGCCACCAGCTTCGCCACGTCGATGTTCGTCTTGAGCATGTCCTGCTCCTTCATGAGCCCGGTCCAGTAGGCGAGCTGCTTCTCGGTCACCACGGGGCCGGGCGGCGAGACCTGCACCTTGGCCAGCACCTCGGGCGGCAGCTTGATGTACTTGCCGATGGCCGCGCGCACCTTCGCGTCGTTCTTCGGCTGCTGCATGAACGCGGCAGCTTCCACCAGCGCCTCGCGGAACGCGCGCGCCGCCGCCGGGTTCTTCGCCACCCATTCGCGCTTGGCCGCATGCACGATGGTCTGGTTGTTCTCGGGCAGGAAGGTGGAGTAGTACGAGGCCACGTAGCCCGCGCCGCTTTCGGTGATGCGGCTCATGAACGGGTCGGCGGACACCACCGCGTCGACCGAGCCGCCTCGCAGCAGGTCGGCATGCTGCGGAAACGCAGCCTCCACGAAGTTGACCTTGCGGTAGTCCACGCCGCTGTCCTTCAGCCATGCGCGGAAGGTCACGTGCAGGAAGGCGCCCAGGCCCGGCACGCCGATCTTCTTGCCCACGCAGTCCTGCGCGCTCTTGATGCCCGAGCCAGCGCGCGCCACCAGGCCGAAGCCGGTGATGGTCTTCGAGGTGAGCCCGCCGCCGGCCACCAGCACCAGGTCCAGGCCGCCGTCCACCGCCTGCAGGAACACCGACGGCGTGGGCCCGCCGATCTGCAGCGAGTCGGACTGCAGCGCGGCCGGGATGGTCGAGTTCAGCGGAATGAACTTGAGCTCGACATCGAGGCTGCGCTTCTTGAAGTAGCCCTCTTCGGCCGCCACGAACACCGATGCGAAGTCGGTCACGGCCGTGTAGCCGAACACGATCTTCGTGGCGGACTGCGCGAGCGCGGGCAGCGTGGCGGCGGCCGATGCGGCAGCGAGCGCCGACAACAACAGGGTGCGCCGTTTCACCGGGGTCTTCGTCATCATGTCTTCTGTCTCCGTGGGGTGGTTTTCGTGGATGGATTCCTGGCCGCCTTGGGGCGAGGCAGCGCGGCGCGCAGGCCGCCGACGATGAAGTTCACGAGCATCGGCGCCACGGCCGGGTCGGCGCGCTTGTTCTCGCCGCGCGAGAGCCGTTCGATGCGGCTGTCGTTCAGGTGGTGCAGCAGCGAGCCCAGCGCGAACTGGTAGCCCCAGGCGACCTGGCTGCGCGAGGCGTGCGGCAGCGCGATGTGCAGCGCGTCGATGTAGGCCTCGGCCAGCGGGTCGAAATAGCCGCGCAGCACGCGGTCGGCTTCCTCGGTCGCGTGGTACAGCTCGCGCGCCACCAGCAGCGCGTAGTACTCGCCCTCGGCGCTCGCGCGCAGCGCCAGCACCGGCGCGGTGAAGGCTTCGATGATGCGCGGCAGCGTGCGCACGTCTTCGGGGTCGAGGGTCAGGGCGGCCAGGCCGGCGAGCCGCTCCTCGATGGTGTGGCCCCAGTGTTCGAAGATGGCGTGAAACAGCTCGTGCTTCTGGCCGTAGTAGTAGCCCACGAGCGCCAGCGGCACGCCGGCTTCCTCGGCGATCTGGCGGATGGTGACCACGTGGTAGCCGTGCCGCGCAAAAAGCTTCTCGGCCGCCAGCAGGATGGCGTGCTTGCGGTCGGGGCGGGCAGTCTCGGCGGCGGCAGGTGCCGCGGCGCGCGAGGCGCCGCGCCTGTGGGTCGGTGTGCGGGTGCTCATCGGGGCGTATTGAACGCTTGTACAAAAAACTTGAACACACGTACAAACCCTGAGGTCAACCCCGATTGAGCACGGTCGTTCGCAGCGCTACGCTTGCAGGATGCCCGCCCCCAACATTCCCCAGATCCGCCTCTATCAGAACTGGCTGCGCGAGAAGCGCGGCCTCTCCTTCGACAGCTACGACGCGCTGTGGCGCTGGTCCGTGACCGAGCTCGACGCCTTCTGGCGCAGCATCTGGGACTACGCCGCCATCCAGTCCCCCACGCCGCTCGCGCCCGGCGCCACCGTGCTGGCCGAGCGCCGCATGCCCGGCGCGCAGTGGTTCCCCGGCGCCCAGGTCAACTACGCGCGCGAGGTGCTGCGCCACGTCGATGCGGCGCACGCGGCCGGCATGCCCGCGATCGTGAGCGACAACGAACGCGGCGACGTGCGCGAGATGTCCTGGCCCGAGATGCGCCGCCAGGTCGCGTCGGTCGCGCTCACGCTCAGGGCGCTGGGCGTGCGCCGCGGCGACCGCGTCGCGGCCTACCTGCCCAACGTGCCCGAGACCATGGTCGCCTTCCTGGCGTGCTCCAGCATCGGGGCGATCTGGAGCGTGTGCGCGCCCGACATGGGCACCGCCGCCGTGGCCGACCGCTTCCGCCAGATCGAGCCCAAGGTGCTGATCGCGGTGGACGGCGTGCACTACGGCGGCAAGCCGCTCGACCGCAGCGCGGTGCTGCGGGAGCTGCGCGGCCAGCTGCCCAGCGTGAAGAAGCTGGTGCTGGTGAAGTCGCCCTTCGCCGCCAACGCTGTGCCGCACGACATCGACTGGTCGCGCGCCATCGGCCGCTACGACGACGAGGTCAACGCCTTCGAACCCGAATGGCTGCCCTTCGACCATCCGATCTGGATCGTCTATTCCAGCGGCACCACCGGGCTGCCCAAGCCCATCGTGCACGGGCAGGGCGGCATCATCCTCACCATGCACGCCTGCGGCCTGCACAACGACGTGGGCGCGAGCTACGGCGCCAACAACCTCGGCGAGCGCTACCACTGGTACAGCTCCACCGGCTGGGTCATGTGGAACTCGCAGCTCTCGGGCATGGCCTTCGGCGCCACCATCTGCATCTACGACGGCAACCCGGCGGGCAGCAAGGAGAAGCCCGACTGGAGCGTGCTGTGGCGCTTCGTGGCGCGGCACAAGGTCACCTTCTTCGGCGCCGGCGCGGCCTACTTCACCAACTGCATGAAGGCCGGCCTCGTGGCCAAGGACTGCGGCGACCTGTCGGCCGTACGCGCGCTCGGCAGCACCGGCTCGCCGCTGCCCGAGGAAGTTCAGCGCTGGGGCTCGCGGCAGATCCTCGACGCGGGCTCCCCCGACGTGTGGTGGTGCAACATCTCCGGCGGCACCGACTTCTGCGGCGCCTTCGTCGGCGGCAACCGCGACCTGCCCGAAGTGCCGGGACAGATGCAATGCCGCGAACTCGGCCATGCCGTGGAAGCCTGGAACGACGACGGCCAGCCCGTCATCGGCGAGGTGGGCGAGCTGGTGTGCACCCAGCCCATTCCGTCGATGCCGCTGTACTTCTGGGGCGACGAGGGCAACGCGCGCTACCTGTCGAGCTACTTCGACACCTACCCCGGCGTATGGCGCCACGGCGACTGGATCAGGATCGGCGCCGACGGCGGCTGCATCATCTACGGCCGCAGCGACGCCACCATCAACCGCCAGGGCCTGCGCATGGGCACCAGCGAAATCTACAGCGCGGTCGAGGGCCTGCCCGAGGTGCTCGACTCGATGGTGGTCGACCTCGAGTACCTGGGCCGCGACAGCTACATGCCGCTGTTCGTGGTGCTGCGCCCTGGCGTGGCGCTCGACGATGCCATGCGCGCGCGTCTGAACAACGCCATCAAGACGTCGCTGTCGCCGCGCTTCGTGCCCAACGACATCTTCCAGGTGGGCGAGATTCCGCGCACGCTCTCCGGCAAGAAGCAGGAACTGCCGATCAAGAAGCTGCTGCTGGGGCAGCCGCTGGAGAAGGTGGTCAACCGCGAAGCGATGGCAAACCCCGGAAGCCTCGAGTGGTATGTGGCCTTCGCAGCGGAGCGTGCCTCCGCATAATGGGCGCATGAAAAGACGTACCGGCCTCCTCATGTTTTCCGCCGTGGCAGGCGCTTCTTTGCTGGGTGCCTGCGCGGTGCCCTCGTCGTCCGGCGCGGCTGCTGGAGCCTCGCAGTTGCGCGTGACCGGCACCGTCGCCTATCGCGAGCGCATCGCGCTCGACCCCGCGGCCGAGATCATGGTGCAGCTGCTCGACGTGTCGCGCATGGACGCGCCCTCTACCGTGCTGGCCGAGCAGCGCTTCAAGGCCGATGGCAGGCAGCCGCCGTTCGCCTACGAGCTGAAGGTGGACGCGGCCCGCATCGATCCGCGCATGCGCTATGCCGTGTCGGCGCGCATCTCGCGCGGCGACCAGCTGCTGTTCATCAACGACACGCAGTATTCGGTGCTCACGCAGGGCAACGGCACCAGCGCCAACCTGGTGCTGGTGCGCGTCACCCAGGCGCCGCGCTAGAGCGGGCCGCTACGAAGTCATCAGCTCGTAGAGCACCATGCGCGTCTGCCGGCCGCGCAGCTCCACGAGTTCCTCGATGCGGCGCGTGTGCAGCCGGCCCTGCAGGCCCGCGAACGTCACCTCCGACATCAGCACCTGCGTGCCCAGCTGCTTGTTGATGCCCTCGATGCGGCTCGCCACGTTGATCACGTCGCCGAACGCGGTGTACGACAGCCGGTCGTTCGAGCCCAGCACTCCCGCGATCACCATGCCCGTGTGAATGCCCACGCGCGTGCGGAACTCGGGCAGGCCCTGTTCAACCCACCGGCGGTTGAGTTCGTCCATTTCCACGTGCAGCTCGCGGGCCGCCATGCAGGCCCTGTACTCGGCGTCGGGCAGGTCGGCGGGCGCGCCCCACAGCACCATGATGCCGTCGCCGATGAACTTGTCGACCATGCCGCCGTGCCGCGCGAACACCGCCGTCGCGAGGTTGAAGTACTCGGTCAGCATGCCCACCAGCACGTCGGTGTCGAGCGACTCCGAGATCGAGGTGAAACCCTCCACGTCGCTGAACATCACCGTCACCCGGCGCGGCGAGCCGTTGGGCGCGAGTGCGTGGCCGTCGGCGACCAGCTGGTTGATGACATCCACCGGCACGAACTTGCTGAAGGCCTTGAGGCTGCGCGCGGAATCGTCCAGCGCCTGGTCCAGGTGCTGGATCTCGAGCACGCGGCTGGGCTCGCGCGGCAGGTTGTCCAGCTCCAGCAGGCCGATGCGCCGCGCGATGTGCGAGAGGTTCTCCACCGGCGATGTCACCAGCTTCGACAGCTTGAGGGACATGAACAGCGCCACCGCCAGGAAGGCCAGCGCGAGCAGCAGGCTCAGCAGCACGGCATGCCGCAGGTCGCCCAGCAGGACGTCTTCGGGCACCCAGCTCACCAGCTGCCAGCCCGTGCTGGGAATGGACGAGGTCTGCACCAGATAGTTGCGCCCTTCGTGCGTGAAAGAAAACTCGGTGTCGTGGCGGCTGCCCGCGGTGCCGTCGGCCAGCATGTGGGCATGCAGCGCGCCGAGCACGCCCGACGGGAGCTCCAGCTTGTGGAGCACGCCCGGATGGTCGCTGCGCGCCAGCACGCGGAAGTCGGCGCTCAGGAGGGCGCTGTCGCCATGGCCGATGCTGCTGCTGAATTGCTGCACGAACCCCGACAGGCGCCCCAGCGACACGTCGCCCGCCACCACCAGCGCCTGCGTGCCGCCCTCGGCATAGCGCCGCTTGCCAGGCAGTGCGTAGGTCACGCCCAGTTCCTGCGCGGCGGCAAACACATAGGGCTGCGTCCATACCGGCCCCTGTGCCTTGCGGGCCTGCACGTACCAGCTGCGCTGCGTCGGGTCGTAGCTGCTGTGCAGGGTTTCGACGCGCCGCGTGGCGTAGCGGTCCTGCACGTCGGCTTCGGCCGAAGGCGGCGGCTTGTAGTGCCAGGTCTCGGTGGTGAACTGCGGGCCGCGCTCTATGTGGCGCATGGCGGGCGTGGGGTAGCGCAGGGCCATCAGCATCTGGCCGGCTTCGTTGGCCACGTAGATGCTGTCGAGCTCGGGCGATTGCGCCAGCAGCGTCCACAGCAGCTCCGACGTTCTCTCGGACTGCTCGCCCGCGGGCCGCAGGCTGGGGGCGCTGCCCGCCGCGTCGATCACCGACTCGGCCTTCTGCAGGAAGGCCAGCACTTTGTCCTCGGTGCGGTCGTGGTTGGCCTTGTGCGCGGAAGTGCCGATGCGCGAGACCAGCCGCTGCGACCCCCAATAGCCCAGCGACACCAGCAGCAGCGACTGCGTGAGCGCCACCGCGCTGACGATGGTGCCCACGTCCACCCTGAAGCGCCGCGAGCGCTTCGATGGCGGTGCCGCGGCGGCGGATTCGAAAGGCGGCTTTCCCGCCACACCCGGATTCCCGGACGAGTTCTTGTTCATACAGCTCCCTGACGACCACTCGAACACACCCGCGCCACGAAGGCACGGATCGGCATCCGGCGAGTCCGCGGCCCCGATCGTTGGTGTCGGAGATCCTGGCGGGTGCCTGATGCGGTGGCGATTTTCGCCGGTCTTGGCTGTGAATGCGGCCGCGCCCTACAAGTAGAACGACCGTGCGGGAAAGCCCTCGTTCAGCGCGCGTCGTGGAAGATGATGCCCAGCGTGTGCCTGCGGCCCGAGCGCAGGCGGCTCACGCCGTGGCGCATGGTCACGCGGTAGCTGCCGCGCGTGCCCGCCACGGGCCGCTGGTTGACCGCGAAGATCACCGCCTCGCCCAGCGCGAGCGAGACGACTTCGGCGCGCGACTGCATGCGCGGGCGCTGCTCGGTCAGCACGAACTCGCCGCCGGTGAAATCTTCGCCCGGCCGGCTCAGCAGCACCGTGAGCTGCAGCGGAAACTGCAGGTCGCCGTAGAGGTCCTGGTGCAGGCAGTTGTAGTCGCCTTCCTGGTAGCGCAGCAGCAGCGGAGTAGGGCGCGACTGGCCGGCTGC
Source organism: Variovorax sp. MPBD4-3 (assembly GCF_058809745.1). Lineage (NCBI taxonomy): Bacteria > Pseudomonadati > Pseudomonadota > Betaproteobacteria > Burkholderiales > Comamonadaceae > Variovorax > Variovorax sp. MPBD4-3. The sequence goes on along the minus strand of NZ_JBXASW010000053.1, from coordinate 16,561 downwards.
GTGGCAGCGCGCGAGATAGGCGGCGTGGTCCGGCGGGTAGTCGGCGGGCTGGCCCATCGCGGCGGCCCAGGCGTTGGCCAGCGGCGCGAGGCGTTCGTACAGCGCACCGCGCCAAGCGGCCAGCTTGGCCGGCAGCGGGTTCGCGAAGTACTGGTACTCGCCCTGGCCGAAGCCGTGGCGCTGCATGACGACGCGGCTGCGGAAGTGGGCGGGCCGGTCGTACATCGCCGTGAGCGCGGCGCACTCCTGCGGCGTGAACAGCACGCCGGTGGCGGCGCAGCCGCGGGTGGCAAGCTCGGTTTCGATGCGGGGCCAGTCGAGCGCTGCGACGAGAGAGGCGGGGCTTGTCATGCGCGGAGTTTCCGGCTTCGTCACTGCCTGCGCTCGCCGTTTCCGGACACGGGTCCGCGGCATGCGCCGTGCCGCCGTTTTTGAGCGATCATCCGGCCATGGCAAGAGAAAAGACGACGACCGCGCGTGCAAGCGCCACGGGGCAACTGGTTCAGGGCCGCTCGGTTGCGACGCTGGGGCGCGGCATGGCGCTGGTGAAGGTCGGCAAGGCGGCGCGGCCGGCAGTGCGCCCCGAGGACAACACCACGGTGCTGCTGAAGAAGGCGGCCCGTGCGCTCAACAAGCCCGGCATCGACAGGGCGGTGGTCTTTCGCGGACCCAACGCAGCCAAGATATTCGCCTACTACGCCTACCCGCAGGACCCGACCAAGGTCATCCGCGAGTCCGCCGACGGCACCCAGGTGGTCGGCCGGCTGGTCGACGGCAGGTTCCGCGCGAGCAAGGCGTGAGCCGCCGCCCACCCAGTCTCGAGAAGCTGCTCGAGCAGACGCAGGGGCCGCGCCCGGTGGCCTTCGTGCTTGCCGGCCACAACGGCTCCGGCAAGTCCACGCTGTGGTACTCGCGCCTGGCTGCGTCGCTGCGCATGCCGCTCATCAACGCCGATCGCATGATGATGTCGATCCTGCCGGACGCCGACCCCCGTACCGGGCACATCCCGCCCTGGGCCCAGCAGCTGCGCGACGACGACCTGAAGTGGCAGATCCTGTCGCAGGAAGGCGTGCGCGCCTTCAAGAGCCTGGTGATGGACCAGCGCATGCCCTTCGCGTTTGAGACGGTCTTCTCGCACTGGAAGCCGCTGCCCGGCGGCGGCCACGAATCCAAGGCGGACGACATCCGCGCAATGCAGCAGGCGGGCTACTTCGTCGTGCTGCTCTTCGTCGGCCTGGTGTCGGTCGACATGTCCGTCTTTCGCGTGAGCACCCGCAAGCAGCAGGGCGGCCACGACGTGGACCGCAGGAAGCTCGTCGAGCGCTTTCCCCGCACGCAGGCGGCGGTCGGGCATGCGGCGCAGATCGCGAACATGACGCTCATGTTCGACAACAGCCGCTCCGAGAAAGACGCCTTCGCGCTGGTGCGGGCGCAGGCAAAGAGGTCGGTTCTCTTCGACGCGCGCGATCCGCAGTTCAAGGTCGATCCTCAACTCCGTGCCGTGTGCGATCCGTGGCTGGAGAAGGTCGCGGGGCCGTTCAGGCCGCGGCGCATTTCGCCGCCGAAGAAGATTGCACCGGAACAAGCGCCTGGCGGGAACACCCCATGAGCACTGCCGTGACGCCGCAAGCGCTCGTCGATCTGCCCGGCGCGCTGCGGCTCACCCTTGCCGCGCCTGCCCGAGCAGCCAGTCACTGAAGAACTTCAAGAGCGGTCGCTGGTCGGCGCGCTCCGGCGTGACAAGGTAGTAGTTGCGCTCGCCCGACAACGGCCGCGCGCATGCGACGACAAGCTCGCCGCGCGCCAGTTCGTCGGCCACCAGCATCGTCGGCATCAGCGCCACGCCGAGGCCATGGGACGCTGCGGCCGCGAGGATGGAGAACAGCTCGTAGCGCGGTCCGCCGCGCGCGTTGGGCGCGTCGATCTGCTGCGCGTCGAACCACTGGCGCCAGCCGTCGGGCCGGGTGCTCTGCTGCAGCAGCGGCATCTTCGCGATGGCGGCCGGCGTCACGGCCTTGCCGCGCGGCAGCAGGGCGGGGCTGCACACCGGCACCACGTCTTCGTGCATCAGCAGCAGCGCATGCGTGCCGGCCCAGTTCTCGACCTGCGCGGGCGTGCCGGCGTAGAGCGCGGCGTCGAACTCGGCATCCGCGAACAGGAAGGGGCGGGTGCGCGTTTCGATGTGCACCACCACGTCGGGCTGCAGCGCCGCGAAACCTTTCAGGCGCGGCATGAGCCAGCGGGTGGCGAAGGTGGGCACGGCCGCCAGCGAGAGCGAGCCGCCCTCGCCCTGGTGCGCCATCGCGTCGAGCGTGTCGCGCTCCATGGCCTCGAGGCGCTTGGCCGTCTGCCGCGCATAGGCCGCGCCGCTGGCGGTGAGCGCCACGCCGTGCCGTGTGCGGCGGAACAGCGCCACGCCCAGGAAGGCTTCGAGCGTGCCGATCTGGCGCGACACCGCGCTCTGGGTGAGGGCCAGCTCCTGCGCGGCGCGCGTGTAGCTCTCGTGGCGCGCGGCGGCGTCGAAGCACACCAGGGTCTGCAGGGGCGGGATCTTGCGGCGCATGCATGTATGCCTGGAAAGTATGAATGGAACGCAGCGCTCGCCAATGAAGACGCTGCCCGAACATCTTGCAAGACATTCTACAAACGCATATCTGGGTGAGGAATCCTCGTTTGCGTCATGGCTTGCGCGTGGCTAGGATCGACCGATCCCCCTCTTTTTGTTTTCTTCCCCCTTCTCCGGAGACAGCCACATGGCCGCCAAAGCGCAATTCCACTGGGACGACCCCCTTCTTCTCGACCAGCAACTGACCGACGAAGAACGCATGATCCGCGACGCGGCCAACGCCTACTGCCAGGAGCGCCTGGCGCCCCGCGTCACTGAAGGCTTCCGCACCGGCGAGACCGACCCGGCCATCTTCCGCGAGATGGGCGCGCTCGGCCTGCTCGGCCCGACCATCCCCGAGCAGTACGGCGGCCCCGGCCTCAACTACGTGGCCTACGGCCTGATCGCCCGCGAAGTCGAGCGCGTCGATTCGGGCTACCGCTCGATGGCCAGCGTGCAGAGCTCGCTGGTGATGGTGCCGATCTTCGAATTCGGCACCGAAGCGCAGAAGCAGAAGTTCCTGCCCAAGCTCGCCACCGGCGAATGGATCGGCTGCTTCGGCCTGACAGAGCCCGACCACGGCTCCGACCCCGGCAGCATGGCCACGCGCGCCAAGAAGGTGCCGGGCGGCTACTCGCTCAGCGGCTCGAAGATGTGGATCAGCAACTCGCCGATCGCCGACGTGTTCGTGGTGTGGGCCAAGGAAGTCAGCGAAAGCGGCACGGTCGGCCCCATCCGCGGCTTCGTGCTCGAGAAGGGCATGAAAGGCCTCTCGGCCCCCGCCATCCACGGCAAGGTCGGCCTGCGCGCCAGCATCACCGGCGAGATCGTGATGGACGGCGTGTTCTGCCCCGAAGAGAACGCCTTCCCCGAAGTGCAGGGCCTCAAGGGCCCCTTCACCTGCCTGAACAGCGCCCGCTACGGCATCTCGTGGGGTGCCCTGGGCGCCGCCGAAGACTGCTGGCACCGCGCCCGCCAGTACACGCTGGACCGCAAGCAGTTCGGCCGCCCGCTGGCTGCCAACCAGCTCATCCAGAAGAAGCTGGCCGATATGCAGACCGAGATCACGCTGGGCCTGCAAGGCAGCCTGCGCCTGGGCCGCATGAAGGACGAGGGCATTGCCGCGGTCGAAATCACCTCGATCATGAAGCGCAACAACTGCGGCAAGTCGCTGGACATCGCCCGCATGGCGCGCGACATGATGGGCGGCAACGGCATCAGCGACGAATTCGGCGTGGCACGCCACCTGGTGAACCTGGAAGTGGTCAACACCTACGAAGGCACGCACGACATCCACGCGCTGATCCTGGGCCGCGCCATCACCGGCATCGCGGCGTTCGCGAACTGATCGAACGCATGAGCAACAAGCCCGCAGCACTCGACGGCATCAAGGTCCTCGATCTGTCCCGCGTGCTCGCGGGCCCGTGGTGCACGCAGATCCTGGCGGACCTGGGCGCCGACGTCGTCAAGATCGAGCGCCCCGGCCTCGGCGACGACACGCGCACCTGGGGCCCGCCCTTCATCAAGGACGCCGACGGCAACGACACCGACCAGGCCAGCTACTTCACCGCCTGCAACCGCAACAAGCGCTCGGTCACGGTCGACATGGCCACGCCCGACGGGCAGGCGCTGCTCAGGCAGATGGCGGCGCAGGCCGACATCGTGGTGGAGAACTTCAAGACCGGCGGGCTGAAGCAATACGGCCTCGACCAGGAAAGCCTGCGCGCGGCCAACCCGCGCCTCATCTACTGCAGCGTGACCGGCTTCGGCCACGACGGCCCCTATGCGGAGCGCGCCGGCTACGACCTGATGATCCAGGCCATGACCGGCATGATGAGCATCACCGGCCGCCCCGACGACGTGCCCGGCGGCGGTCCGCTGCGCGTGGGCGTGGCGCTGACCGACCTGTTCACCGGCGTCTACGCCAGCACCGCGATCCTCGCGGCGCTGCAGGTGCGCGACCGCACCGGCGAAGGCCAGCACATCGACATGGCGCTGCTCGACGTGGGCATGGCCATCCTCGCCAACCAGGCCAGCGCCTTCCTCAACACCGGCAAGGCGCCCGGGCGCCAGGGCAATACGCACCCGAGCCTCGCGCCCTACCAGGACTTTCCGACGCAGGACGGCGCGATGCTGCTGGCCATCGGCAACAACGGCCAGTTCGCGCGCTTCTGCGAAGCGGCGGGCCATCCTGAATGGGCGAGCGACGCGCGCTTTGCCACCAACACGCTGCGCGTGAAGCACCGCGGCGTGCTGATCCCGATGATGGAAGAACTCACGCGCACCCGCACCACGGCCGCGTGGGTCACGCTGCTCGAGGACAAGGCCGTGCCCTGCGGCCCTATCAACGACATCGCGCAGGCCTTCGACGACGCACAGGTGCAGGCGCGCGGCCTCAAGGTCACGCTGCCGCGCGACGCGGGCGACGGCATCGCCAGCATCACCGGCGTGGCGAGTCCGCTGCGCCTGTCGGCCACGCCGCCCGTGCTGCGCCACGCGCCGCCCGCGCTGGGCCAGCACACGCGCGAGGTGCTGGCGGAGATGGGCATCGACGACGCCCGCTTCGACGCCCTGCGGTCGGCCGGCGTGGTCTGAAAAAAACGGCGCAGGCACGGCGAGCCCGGTGCGCCTTCCGGCGCCTGCGGCCGCAATCGCCTGACGCCCTTCGTCAGCCCGCGCGCCCGATGGTCGCCACCGCGAACACCACCACGCCCAGCACCAGGTTCAGCGTCACCAGCTTGCGCACGGTATCCAGCCGCGCGGCAGCCACCGGCCACGCGCTTTCTTCCACCGCGCGCCGCATGGCCCGGAACACCGAAGCGCGGATGTAGGCGTAGATCGCGGCCATCACGATCGCGATGCTCATCATGGCCTCGATGCGCCAGTGCAGGCCGCGGAAGCCGCCTGCCGCCATGATCATTCCCACGCCGCTCACGAACAGCAGCGTGACCGACGCATCCACTCCCACGAAGAAGCGCCGCAGCGTCGCGGCCATCATGCGCAGCCGCAGCGGTGGCTCCAGCGTGGCGACGGCCGATGGGCGCACCGCGAAGTGCATGGTCGCCATGCCGCCTACCCAGAAGGCGGCGCACAGCAGGTGGATGAAGAGTGCAATGACGTAGGACATGGGGTCCGATCAGAACACCGAAGCGGCGATGTGCGCAATGCGGCGGATCATCCCTTTCAGGCCGGGGTGCTTCTGGCCCGCGCGGCCGTGCGTCTTTCCTTGGCGGACGTGTCGTCGGCATAGAGCCGCATGTCGGCCACCACGCGGCGCAGCAATTCGGCCGCGGCCGGCGACAGCATGCGCCCGTGGCGCGACACGATGTGCGAGCGCCCCTGCGACAGCAGCGGGTTCTTCATGGGCAGCTCCACCAGTTCGGGGCTGTCGGCGTTGGGCGTGAGCGAGATGCGCGTGCCCAGCGTGTAGCCCAGCCCTGCCGACACGAAATGGCCGAGCGCGCTGAACGAGGTGGTGGTCAGCAGCGCGGGCAGCCGCACGCCCTCGCTGACCTCCGCCGCCTCGATGTGCTGGCGCACGCCGAAGTGGCGGTGCAGCGTGGCGCCGGGGTAGGGCAGCAGGTCGGCCAGCTTGAGCGGCCGGCCCAGCTGCGCGAGCGGATGCGAGCGCAGCACCATCGCCTGGATGGGCTGCGGGTGCGACTGGTGCGAGGTGAGACGGTCGTCCTTCGGTGGCTGGAACAGCATGCCGATGTGGGCGCGCTCCTCGACCACGCGGCGCACGATCTCGTCGGTGCTGGCCACGTCCAGCTCGATGGTGATCTTCGGGTGCGTGGTCATGAAGTCGCGCAGGCTGTGGCGCATGAGCCAGTCGACGTAGCCCTCGCCCGCCACGATGTCGATGTGCCCGCGCTCGATCTTGCGGATGCTGTCCATCTGCGCCATGAGGTGCTGCTTCTGGCTGTTCTGGCGCCGCACGTAGCCGGCCAGCATCTCGCCCGCGTCGGTGGCCACCACGCCGCGTCCGTGGCGCTCCAGCAGCGGCACGCCGCACTCCTGCTCGAGGATGCCGATGGCACGGCTGACGGCCGAGGGGTCCATGTCCAGCACGTCGGCGGCGCCGCGCACCGAACCGCTGTCGAGCACCTGCATGAAGTAGCGCACGCGGCGCGTGTCGAGCTTGTCGTCCATGGCCCGGTCTCCTGAAGTTCGTGGCGAGTGTTGCATTCAATGCATCGAATATCCCGATTTACGGTCATTGATGCAATAGAGCCGGACGCGGAAACTCGCCGGCATTCCGCCAGAAGAAGCCCCACCCATGACCTCTGCCGCCTCCGTTCTTGCCGCACCCGCGCGCTCCAGCGCCTCCGGAAAACTCAAGCTCGTGCTCGTCACGCTGGCCATCGTGGCCGCGGCCGAACTCATCGGCCCGGTGCAGTTCAGCGTCGGCCCCGGCAAGGTGGCGCTGCTGCCGATGCTGTGGGCGCTGCTGATCGCGGCCGTGTGGGGCATTGCGCAGCGCCGCCTGCCGGGCGCGGTGCGCGTGGCCACGGCCGAGCAGTCGCTGGCCGGCGGCCTGCTGAACGCCGGCCTGCTGCTGTTCGTGGTGAAGCTCGGCCTCACGGTGGGCGCCGCGCTGCCGCAGGTCAGGCAGGCCGGCTGGGCGCTGCTGTTCCAGGAGTTCGGCCATGCGCTCGGCACCCTGGCGCTGGGCCTGCCGCTGGCGCTGCTGCTGGGCATCAAGCGCGAGGCCGTGGGCGCGACCTTCTCGGTGGGCCGCGAGGGCAACCTGGTGATCATCGGCGAGAAGTACGGCATGGCCTCGCCGGAAGGCCGCGGCGTGCTGGCCGAGTACATCACCGGCACCGTGCTGGGCGCGCTCTTCATCGCGGTGCTGGCGGGCTTCATCGCCAGCCTGCACATCTTCGATCCGCGTTCGCTGGCCATGGGCGCCGGCGTGGGCTCGGGCAGCCTGATGGCCGCCGCGCTGGGCGCCATCGCCGCGCAGCAGCCGGCCGAGATGCTGCCGCAGCTCACCGCCATTGCGGCCGCCTCGAACCTGCTGACCACCGTGGCCGGCTTCTACTTCACGCTGTTCCTGTCGCTGCCGCTGTGCTCGTGGCTCTACGGCAAGCTGGAGCCGGTGCTGGGCCGCTTCTCGAAGCGCGGCGCGCAGGACGCGGCGGGCACGGGCGCGGTGTCGCAAGTCAGCATGGCGCACGGCGGCGCCACGTCGCTGCGCGACACGCTCATCGCCTGGACGGTGGTGGGCGGCGGCGTGCTCATCGGCAATTCGCTGACCTACAAGGTGCCGGTGCTGGTGTCGCTCGAAGGCATGGCGGCGGTGGTGCTGATCGCGCTGGTGGTCGAGGGCATCAAGCGGCTGGTGCCGCGCCTGCCGATGGTGCTGGTGCTGTCGGTGGTGGCCACGCTGGCGGGCATTCCGGGGCTGTTTCCGTTTTCCGACGCGCTGATCGCCATCACCGCCAAGCTCAACTTCCTGGCCTTCACCACGCCGGTGCTGGCGCTGGCCGGCTTCTCGGTCGCGAAGGACCTGCCGGTGTTCCGCCAGCTGGGCTGGCGCATCGTGGTGGTGTCGCTCACCGCCACGGCCGGCACCTTCCTGGGTGCGACCCTGATCGCCGAATTCTTCCATTGACCCCGACAACCCCACGAGAGACCCACGCCATGTACCGCGACCCCGAAATCGCCGAAGACACCCGCGCCCGCATGCTCAGCTGGCGCCGCGACATCCACGCCAACCCCGAGACCGCGTTCGAGGAACACCGCACCGCCAACGTCGTCGCCAACGCGCTGATGCTGATGGGCCTGCCGGTGCACCGCGGCCTGGCCGGCACCGGCGTGGTCGGCACGCTGAAGAACGGCGAAGGCCCGAGCATCGCGCTGCGCGCCGACCTCGATGCGCTCAACATGCAGGAACTGGGCACGCAGGCGCACGCCTCCAAGTGCGCCGGCAAGATGCACGCCTGCGGCCACGACGGCCACACCGCCATGCTGCTGGGCGCCGCCGAGCACCTGTCGCGCCACAAGCCCTTCAAGGGCACGGTGCACTTCGTGTTCCAGCCCGCCGAAGAGAACGAAGGCGGCGGCCGCGTGATGGTGGAGGAGGGCCTGTTCGACCGGTTCCCGGCCGACGCCGTCTACGGCATGCACAACTTCCCGGGCCTGCCGCGCGGGCAGTTCGCGATCCGCAAGGGCACGATGACGGCCTTCCTCGACACCTTCGAGATCGTCGTCACCGGCAAGGGCAGCCACGGCGCCATGCCAGAGACCGGCATCGACTCGGTGGTGGTCTCGGCCCAGCTCGTCAATGCATTGCAGACCATCGTGAGCCGCCGCACCGGCGCGACCGACTCGGCCGTGGTCAGCGTCACGCAGATCCACGGCGGCGACACCTGGAACGTGATTCCCGAGACCGTGGTGCTGCGCGGCACCGTGCGCACGCTCGACGCCGCCATCCAGGACAAGACCCAGGCCGCCATGCAGCAGATCTGCGACGGCGTGGCCGCCACGCACGGCGCGAAGGTGGCGCTCGACTACCGCCGCGGCTACCCCGGCGTGGTCAACACGCCCGCCGAGACCGATGCCGCCGTGGCCGCCGCAGCCAGCCTGGTGGAGCGCGCGCAGGTCAAGACCGACATCCCGCCGGCCATGGGCTCGGAAGACTTCGCCTTCATGCTGCAGAAGCGCCCGGGCGCCTACATCGGCATCGGCGCGGGGGAAGGCCCGAACGACCCGAACGTGCACAACCCGTACTACGACTTCAACGACAACATCCTGCCGCTGGGCGCGGCCTACTGGGTGGCGCTGGTCAGGCAGCAGCTTCCTGCATCAGGGGATGAGGGCATGATGCGCTGATGCTCTCCGCCTTCGACATCTTCAAGATCGGCATCGGCCCGTCGAGCTCCCACACCGTGGGGCCGATGCGCGCCGCGCTCATGTTCGCCCGGTCGCTCGAGCGGCAGGGCGTGCTGGCGCAGGTGGCGCGGCTGCATGCCGACCTGTTCGGCTCGCTCGGCGCCACCGGGCACGGGCACGCCACCGACCAGGGCGTTATTCTCGGGCTCTTCGGCGATGCGCCCGACACCGTGCGGCCCGAGACCGTGCAGCCCCGGCTGGAGGCGCTGCGCCGCACCGGGCGGCTCGACCTGCTCGGCCGCAAATCCATTGCCTTCGACCGCGTGCGCGACATCGCCTTCCGCGGCGAGGAGTCGCTGCCGGAGCACCCCAACGCCATGCGCTTCACCGCGTTCTCGGCCGAAGGCGCAGTGCTGGCCGAGGGCACGTATTTCTCGGTCGGCGGCGGCTTCGTCGTCGAGGGCGGGCAGGCCGTGGCCGAGACGGTGGCCGCCGCGTCCGCCGTGCCGCATCCCTTCTCCACGGGCGACGAACTCATGGCCCAATGCCGCGCCACCGGCCTGTCGGTGGCCGCGCTGGTCATGCGCAACGAATGCGCCTGGCGACCCGAAGCCGAAGTGCGCGCCGGGCTGCTGCGCATCTGGGGCGTGATGCAGCAGTGCGTGCAGCGCGGCTTCGGCATCGACAACCCGCTGGCCGCAGAGGCGCTGCCCGGTCCGCTGCGCATGCGCCGCCGCGCGCCGGAGCTGAACCGCGAGCTGCTGGCGCAGGCCGGCGCGGCCGATCCGCTCGCGGTGATGGATTGGGTCAATGCCTTCGCGATGGCGGTGAACGAGGAGAACGCCGCCGGCGGCCGCGTGGTCACCGCGCCCACCAACGGCGCGGCGGGCGTGGTGCCGGCGGTGATGCACTACTACCAGCGCTTCGTACAGCAGGCGGGCGACGAAGGCATCGTCGACTTCCTGCTCACCGCCGCGGCCATCGGCATGCTCTACAAGGCCAACGCCTCCATCTCGGGCGCCGAGGTCGGCTGCCAGGGCGAAGTGGGCGTGGCCTGCTCCATGGCTGCCGGCGCGCTGGCCGCGGTACTGGGCGCCACGCCGGCGCAGGTCGAGAACGCCGCCGAGATCGGCATGGAACACAACCTCGGCCTGACCTGCGACCCGGTCGGCGGCATGGTGCAGATCCCGTGCGTGGAGCGCAACGCGATGGGCGCGGTGAAGGCCATCAACGCGGCGCGCATGGCGCTGCGCGGCGACGGCAGCCACTATGTGTCGCTCGACGCGGTGATCCGCACCATGAAGCAGACCGGCGAAGACATGAAGTCGACCTACAAGGAGACTTCGCTGGGCGGGCTTGCGGTGAACGTGGTGGAGTGCTGACCGAGCCTGCGTCAGAATGGCCGGCTCACTGTGCAATGCAGAAAGCCGAGGCCCCATGACCCGCTCCGTCGCCGAAAAGCGCGCCGACTTCCGCGCCCTCCACGAAAAAGGTTGCTTCGTGATTCCGAACCCCTGGGACACGGGCAGCGCGCGCTACCTCGAAGGCCTGGGCTTCAAGGCGCTGGCCACCACCAGCTCCGGCTTCGCTTGGTCGCGCGGACAGGCCGACGGGGCGCTGTCGCGCGCGCAGGTGCTCGACCACCTGCGCGAGCTGGTGGCGGCCACCGACCTGCCGGTGAACGCCGACTTCGAGAACGGCTTCGCCGCCGACGCGCAAGGCGTCGCTGAAAGCGTGCGCCTGGCCATCGAGACCGGCGTGGCGGGCCTGTCGATCGAGGACTCGACCGGCAACGCGGCCGACCCGCTCTTTCCCATTGAAGTGGCGGCCGAGCGCATGCGCGCCGCGCGCCAGGCCATCGACGCCTCGGGCGCCGACGTGCTGCTGATCGGCCGCGCCGAGAACTTCTTCGCCGGCCGGCCCGACCTGGACGACGCCATCGCGCGGCTCAAGGCGTATTCGGACGCGGGCGCCGACTGCCTCTACGCGCCCGGCATCAAGACCCGCGAGCAGATCGCGGCGGTGGTCGCGGCCGTGGCGCCCAAGCCGGTCAACCTGCTGGTCGGCGGAACCAGCGAGCTGAGCATGGTGGACATCTCCGAGCTCGGCGTGCGCCGCGTCAGCGTGGGCGGCGGCATGGCGCGCGCGGCCTGGGGCGGCTTCATGCGCGCCGCGCGCACGCTCGCCGACGAAGGCCGCTTCGACGGCTTCGCGGACGCCGCGGCGGGCAGCGAACTCAACGCCTTCTTCCGCCCGTTCGCCGGCTGACGCGGTGGATGCGCTGCTGGCCGAGGTGCGTGCCTGCCGCGCATGCGCGGTGCACCTGCCGCTCGGGCCGCGTCCCGTGGTGCAGGCCGGCGCGAGCGCGCGGCTGCTGCTCGTCGGGCAGGCGCCCAGCCTCACGGTGCACAAGACCGGCGTGCCATGGGACGACAAGAGCGGCGAGCAGCTGCGGCGCTGGCTCGGCGTGGACCGTGCCGTCTTCTACGACCCCGCACGCATCGCGCTCATGCCTATGGGCTACTGCTACCCCGGCCGCGGCACCAGCGGCGACCTGCCGCCGCGCCGCGAGTGCGCCGCGCTGTGGCACGACAAGCTGCTCGCGCGGATGCCGCACATCGAGCTGACGCTGCTCATCGGCCAGTACGCGCAGCGCCACTTCCTCGGCAAGACCGCGCGCGCCAACGTGACTGACACGGTCGAGGCCTTCGCCGACTACGCGCCGCGCTTCATTCCGCTGCCGCATCCGTCGCCGCGCAACACCGGCTGGTTCAAGCACCACCCGTGGTTCGAGAGCGACGTGCTGCCCGCGCTGCGCGAGCGGGTGCGACTGGCGCTCGGCACCTGACTGAAGTCAGCGCGCCGACGCCACCGGCACTGCCGCCGCATCGAACGGCCGCGCCGCGTACACCACGCGCCCGCCCACCACCGTCATCAGCGATGTGGTCTTTCCGATGCGCTCCAGCGGCACGCTGAGAAAGTCCTGGTCGAGCACCGCGAAGTCCGCCAGCTTGCCGACCTCCAGCGTGCCGCGCCGGTTCTCGTCGAAGCTGAACCATGCGCTGCCCGCCGTGTACAGGCGCAGCGCTTCTTCGCGCGAGGGCGTTTCGTCGAGGCCGCGCATGGCCTTGCCGCTCACCGTCTTGCCGTCGAGCATCCATTGCAGCGCGACGAAGGGGTTGTACGAGGCCACGCGGTGTGCGTCGGTGCCCGCGCCCACGTTCACGCCGGCACGCAGCGCGGTGCCGATGGGCGGCATGCGCCTTGCCGCGTCGCCGCGCACGGCGAGCGCGCGGTCGCCCTGGAAGTACATGGCGTCCTGCATCGTCCAGCCGATGCCCAGCGCCTTCATGCGCGCGAGCGTCTCGGGCGAGGCGTCGTCCAGGTGCGCGATGGACCAGCGCAGGTCCTTGATCGGCACCTCGGCGTTCAGCTTCTCGTACAGCCCGAGCAGATGGTCGACCGAACCGTTCTCCTGCCAGTGGATGGTGACGGCCAGCCTGCGCTGCGCCGCCCACCTGATGAGCTCGTAGAACTTCGCCTTCGCCGCCTCGTCGGGGAAATTGTTGTTGTACATCGCGAGCGTCACGCGCTCGCCCAGGCCGTTGAACTTGAGCATGTCGTCGCCGAAGCCCATCGGCAGCATCTGGGTGAGGTCGCGAAACTCCTGCAGCTCGGCGCCGGGCTTCTGCGCGAACACGCTGTAGGCCACGCGCAGCGTCAGCGCCTTCTCGCGCCACAGCTCGAACAGCGCCGCGTACTGCGAGGGCGCGATGCTGAAGCCGCCCGGGTCCACCAGGCCGGTGATGCCGAGCCGGTTCAGCTCGGTGAAGAAGGCGCGCGTGCCGGCCAGGTTGTCGTCGTAGGTCGGCTTGGGCAGCTTGTCGAACAGCGCCGAGATGCCGACGATGTCGCCGGTCATCCAGCCCGGCGCGCCGTCGGGCGACGGCTTCATGCCCGCGGGCAGCGTGCCGGCGGGAACGCCCAGCGCCTCGAGCGCCTTGGGCGTCATCACCACCGCCTCGTAGAAGAGCTGCACGTACACCGGATTGTTCGGCGCGGCCTCCTGCAGTTCGGCCAGCGTGGGGCGGCGGCGTTCTGCGAACTGCTGCTCGGTCCAGCCGCCGGCCACGATCAGCCAGCCGCCAGGGCGCGCATTGGCCGCTGCGGTGCGCAGGCGCGCCATGGCCTCCGCGATGGTGCCGGCACCGAACCAGTTGACCTCGGTCGAATAGCTCAGCGCGGCGCGCACCGCGTGCATGTGCGAGTCGATGAGGCCGGGAATGACGGTGCGTCCGCCCGCGTCCACCGTGCGCGTGGCGGGGCCCGACAGCGCGCGCACCTGCGCGGCGTTGCCGACGGCCAGGATGCGCCCGTCGCGCACAGCGAGCGCCTGCGCGGTGCTGCCGGCTTTGTCGAGCGTGACGATCTTCGCGTTGATGACGACGAGGTCCGCCGGTTGCGCCTGCGCGGCGACGGGCAGCAGCAGGCTGGCGGCGAGGGCGGCTGCCGTGAAGAGTGTGCGTGGTGTCATGTCAGTCGACCTTGATGCTTGCGGCTTTCACGACCTGCTGGGCTTTTGCCGTCTCGTCGACGATGAACTTGTTGAACTGCGCCGACGACATCGTGAAGGGCTCGGCGCCCAGCTTCTCCAGCCGCTCCTTCAGTTCTGGCGACACCATGATCTTCGCGACCTCTGCCTGCAGCCGGTCGACCACCGGCTGCGGCGTCTTCGCGGGTGCGAACAAGCCGACCCAGAACAGGTATTCCGAGCCGGGCACGCCGGCCTCCACCGTCGTGGGCGCATCGGGCAATGCCGACGAGCGCTTGCCCGTGCCCACCGCCAGTGCCTGCAGCTTGCCGGTCTTGATGAGCGGCAGCGCAGACACCATCGGCGCGAAGAACCAGTCGACGCGCCCGGCCATCACCTCGGTCATGGCCTCGGGCGTGCCGCGGAAGGGCACGTGCTGCGCGTCGATGCCGGCCGCGAGGCGGAACACCTCGGCGTTCATGTGCGTGGCCGAGCCGTTGCCGGCGGAGCCGTAGTTGAAGCCGCCCGGCTTGGCCTTCACCTTGGCCACCAGGTCTTTCACGTCGGTGAAGTGCGAGGGCGCCGTCACCAGCACGTTGGGCAGGCTGGCCATCGGCGTGATGCCGGTGAAGTCTTTGAGCGTGTCGTACGACAGGCCCTTGTAGATCCACGGGTTCACGAGGTGGCCGGCCGAATGCACCAGCAGCGTGTAGCCGTCGGCCGGCGACTTGGCCGTGATGGCCGCGCCCAGCGTGCCGCCCGCGCCGGGCTTGTTGTCCACGATCACGCTGGTGCCCAGGGCGGGCCCCAGCTTCTCGGCCACCAGGCGCGCGACGATGTCGGTGCCGCTGCCCGCCGTGAACGGCACGACCAGCCTGACCGGCTGCGTGTCGGGCCACGGGCCCTGCGCGTGGGCGCCGGTGAGCGCGCAGGCCGCGAGAGTCGCCGCCACGGCCAGCGTGCGCCGGCGGCTCCAGTTGAGTGTCTTCTTCATGCGTCTTGTCTCCGTTGATTTGTTTGGTTGAGCGATGAATGACTGACCGACCGGCGAAAGAGCTGCTACGGCGGCGGCGCGTTGGGCATCACCAGCGCGACCAGCACCGGCCGGTTGGTGCGGTTCTCCAGCTGGCGCTTTTCACCGGGTGCGAAGCGGCAGCTGTCGTACTGCTCGAGCACGTCTTCCTGGTGCGCCCCGTCGATTTCGCCGACCACGTGGAGCCGGCCTTCGAGCACGAGGTAGAGCTTTTCCATCGGCGAGCCGTCCAGGCCCGTGTGGCCGCCGGGCAGGATCTGGCTCATGCCCATCCACATCTGCGTGGAGGGGCCTGCTTCCTTGCCTTGCAGGCGCAGGCAGCGCATGTCGAAATGGTTGGGCGCCTCGTAGTGCGGCGCCTCGCTGAAACGGGTCACGTGCATGGGATGTGCTCCAGGAGCGGTTCTTCAGGGCCGCAGCACGACGCGGTCGGTGCTGCCCGACAGCACCAGGCGGTAGGCGTCCATGGCTTCGTCGAGCGTGAAGTGGCGCGCGACCGGAAAGGGCTTCAGCGTGCCGCGCTCGAAGCCATCGCGCATGGCGTCGAGCTGCGCGGTGCTGGCGATGCAGTCCATCGCCAGCGAATCGATTCCCACGAAGGTGTGCATGCCGCGGTAGAACGCGAAGATGTCGAAGGGCACGGCGCGGTCGTGCGTGGCGATGAAGATCTGCGTCGCGCCCTTGGCCATGGCCTTGTTGGCGGCCTCGAAGTAGGCGCTGCCCACGGTGTTGTAGACGATGTGCGCACCGCGCCCGTCGGTGAGTTCACGCACCCGCGCGGCGACGTCGGTGTGGTGGCGGGCATCGATGAGGTCCACGGGCCCGTTCGCAAAGCCCGCGTAAGGCCCGGCATGGCGCTGCACCGCGATCACGCGCGCGCCGGCCTGCGACGCCAGTTGCACTGCCGCCTGCCCGACCTTGCCGTTGGCGCCGAGCACCAGCACGGTCTGCCCGGCCTGGGGCATGCCGCTGCGCCGAAAGCCTTCATACGCGGTGACGAAGGGCACGCCCACGGCGCCGGCCTCGTCCATCGAGATGCCGCGCGGCTTGGCGCGCAGCGCCTGTTCGGGCAGCACGAGATAGCGGCCGTGCGAGCCGTCGCGGGTGATGCCGATGTCGCCGCCGGAGCCGTAGACTTCGCGCCCGATCCATTCGGAAGGGCCGCTGACGACGGTGCCCGCGAAGTCGCGGCCGGGGGTGCGGGGCCACACGGCCTGCGGCATGATGCCGAGCGTCGCCTTGACGTCGCTGGGGTTCACTGCTGCGGCGTCGACGCGGACGACGGCGTGGCCCGGGGGCGGGGTGGGTTCGGCCTGCGGCGCGGCGTGCAGTTGCAGCGCGTCGAGGTTGGCGGCTTTTTCGTCCACGCGCAATGCGCGGGATGTGTGGGTCGTGTGCATGGCAGCGACGTTCATTTCTGTTTTCCTGCTTGCTGGGGTTTCTGGGGTTTTCTTGGGCGCTCTTGTTCGGGGTGTGTGCACAGGCCACCGGGTACTCCCCTCCGCGAATGTCCCCCGGGGCTGCGCCCCTCCTCCTTTATTTCGCTGCGGGG